>JASHQE010000308.1 GCA_030037705.1 Acidobacteriaceae bacterium
CTGCAGCCGGCATCTCGGCCTTGCATCGCCAGCACCAGAGCCGCTTCACTCGCCCCGTGCCCACCCCAGCCCATCCGTGCCCTTGCCGGTGGCAATCTGCCGGCTTACTTTCCATGTGCTGAGGTCAATCGCATCCACCCGGTTGCTTCCGATGCACGAGACATACGCCGTCTTCCCATCCGGCGGCACCAGCACCTCCTGCGGGCTCGCACCCACCGCGACCGACTGCACCAGCTTCATCGTGCCAAGATCGATCACATCCACCTTGTTCGCGTCCGGCACGGCGACCAGCACGTAATGACCATCTGGCGTGACCACGCCCCCGTAGCCCAAACCGTCCATGGGCACCCGCGTCTTCACGGCATTCGCCGCAGTATCGATCACTACCAGTTGCGGTTTGGTCTGGTCGGACGTGAAGACCCACTTGTCATCCGGCGAGATCGAAATCCGCTGCGTATTGCCCGAGACGGGAATGATCTTCAGCACCTTGCGCGCCTTCATGTCGAGCACAGATACCGTGCCCGGTCCCACGTTCGCCGTATAGCCGCGCAGCCCGTCATGCGCGATCACGAACATGTGGCTTTCAGCCTGTCCGGTTGGAATCGCGCCCACGATCTTCAGCGTCTGCGGATCAATGATGGTAACGGAACGGTCCAGCTCCGTGGTCACGTAGAGCAGCCCATCCGGCCCGAAGACCGCGCAGTGCGGACGCACGCCATGGTCGAACGCGATATTGCCAACGATCTTCTGTGACGCCAGATCGACGACCACAATGTTTCGCCCGTCCGTACCTGGCTTACCCACGCCGGAGTTGCCGTAGATCGGTACAAAGGCCAGCTTGCCATCCGGCGACCCCGCGACCTCATGACCAGTGATCCCGTTCTCGGGGACGGAAGCAATTACGGTTCCCGTGACAGCATCCACAATCGCCAGCGCCCGGTCGCCCTTCTGCGCCACCAGCAACCGCGCGTTCTGCCCAAACCCCGCCTGAGTCACCAAAGGCGCCAGCGCCAGAGCACCGGCTAGAACCATCATCTTCATGGCAAACCTCGCTTCCATCCCGCAAGAAACTATATCGCACGGCGGCAGGAACTCGATCTTGTCTAATTCTTCATTTTCTTTGCTGCATATGAAACCGAGCGCCGGGCCGTGCGATCTCCCAGATCGCGCCCGAGATGGCGGGCCACGAAGCGGTATGTAAAACTGTCAGAAGCGATGAAAACGCAATGGCGCGCACGCGACGCCGGTTCTCAACGACGCTCGAAAATCAAGATCAAAGAAAGTAAACTAAACCAGATCAATGGGTTCATTCCTTCGCGGGCCTGTAGCTCAACGGTTAGAGCAGGGGACTCATAATCCCTTGGTTGGGGGTTCAAATCCCTCCGGGCCCACCAAAACAATATCCAGATAAACACAATAAATTCAGTTATTTATAAGAGATTTCGAGGCGCCTCCACTCGGGTTCCTTTTGCGATCTTGCGCCCTAAAATAAGCTTTCAGCACACTTTCGGTACAGTTCCAGATCGCAAGTGCTGTACCGGGAGTACTGTGGCGACCCTTATCAAGACTCCTTCGGGCACATGGAAAGCGATCATCCGCAAGACAGGCTGGCCGACCAGCTCCTGGGCCCGGACGAAACCGCAGGCTTTCCCCGGAGAAAGAGGAGACGCTACTGAAGGCAGTGGACGAGCACTCGAATCCAATGCTTCGGTGGATTGTTCGTATTGCGCTGGGAACAGGAATGCGGGCATCCGAGATTGTTACATTGCGGCGGTCGCAAGTCGATCTGACGCGGCGCGTGGTTCGACTCGTCGAGACCAAGAACACGATGCCGCGCACCGTACCGCTGAGCGCCAAAGCGACGGCCTTCTTCCATGAAGCACTGAATCATCCAATACGCCCCATCGACACTGACCTGATCTTCTATGGCGAACCCGGCAAGGACGGCAAGCGTCACCCCTATCAGTTCAATCCGATTTGGCTGCATATAAAGCGCAGTGTTGGACTTGCTGATGCACACTTCCATGACCTTCGCCACGAAGCCGTCAGCCGATTTGTTGAGGCTGGCTTTTCTGATCAGGAAGTTGCGGCCATCAGCGGTCACAAATCGATGCAGATGCTGAAGCGATACACGCATCTTCGTGCAGAAGACTTGGTCCGAAAACTTGATGCTCTCTCAGTCGAAAAAGCATAAGGCCTCCGACGCTTTGTAAAGGTGGGTCGATGGCAAGTCGCAAGAATAACGAGAAGCTCGCGATACCGACAGACAAAACAAATCGGCCTTGTGCGGCGCCCGGCTCGCTCGCATCCCGGGTTTTGGGCGCATATGGGCAACTGTCAAAAATGCTCAGAATTCGGGTTCGAAAAGGCCAATCTCCCGTTTGCGGGCAAGACGTTTGCGAATGACCGCAATGTTAGCTAACATATTCTTAGCAGTTTGAGGAGCTATGCCCGAAGCAACGATGTTCGAAGCCAAGACCAGGCTGTCCGAGTTGGTAAAGAGAGCTCAGCGCGGTGAAAAGATCGTTCTGACCACTGGACGGAAAAAGACACCAGTGGCGTTGATCGTTGCTCTCAAGCCTTCCAAAAAACGGCCCTTCGACTTGTTTCACCATCCCAGCTTTGATATACCCGCCGACTTCGACGAGCTTCCCGAGGCCGAACTGAAGGCGTGGCGCGGTGAGGGCGAGTGAGATTCTTCATCGATACGCAATACGTGCTCTGGGCGGCCATCAATTCGGCGCGCATGGATTCGTGGGCTAGAAATCTTGTCGCTGACCTCAACAACGAGATACTGGTATCCGCGGCATGCATCTATGAAATCAGTCTTAAAGTGCGCCTTGGCAAACTCCCCGAAGCGGCGGAATTTGAGAGCGACCTGATCGTCAACATCGAAGATCGCTTAGGGTATACACTTGTCCCTCTGGAGCCTGAGGCAATGATGCGAGCTGCGCGCTTCGAAGCCACACATGCCGATCCGTTTGACCGCATGATTGCTGCGCATGCTATCCAATACAACCTACCTGTACTCAGTGCGAATCCCAGGCTCGACGCGTTCGGCGTTCGACGGCTGAAAAAACTCATAAGCGTTAAAGCACCATGAGCCTTGCACAAGGCTCATCATTCTAGCCGCTAATTTCCAATGTGGAAATTGGAAATTTCGCTTTTAGTGGTTCTGTCTGTCTAGTGTGTGGAAGGCACGGATTTATCTCGGGGTCTGCAATGCGACACAACGGCTGTCTTCCAGGTCACCTGGTGACCGAAGCCGTTGGCTACCAATTGACCGACTTGCATAACCTGGCGGCTGATATTCTTGCTGGCGATGATCTTTTCGAGTAGAGCGAATGGCCGTTTTCGTACGCATTCGCCGGCGAGCTTGCGGAATTGAAACGCGATGATTGACCAACTCCAGGAAGTTATTGGCGAGATCGAGCACAAGTGGTCAGCGAAACGCTTGCTCGTCGTCGGCGATGTGATGCTCGACAAATACATCTGGGGCGACGTGGGACGCATTTCGCCGGAAGCTCCAGTACCAATCGTGCGGGAAACTCGCCGCAGTGAGCAACCTGGTGGCGCAGCGAATGTTGCATTGAACCTTGCGCGGCTCGGCGCGCAGGTGACAGTAGCCGGCTTTACAGGTGCTGATGAAGACGAAGCCATTCTTTCCGCGCGGCTTCGCGCTGACGGCATTTCGCCCATTTTCGTCGCTTGCGAAGAATTTCCGACCGTCTCTAAACTGCGAATTCTCGGCGGACGCCAGCAGATGCTGCGGCTCGATAGCGAACAGCTAGGCGATCGGAAGCAATCCGACTACGAACGTCTCACAAAAAGCGTTCTTGCGGAATTGCCGCGATTCCATGCGATTGTACTTTCGGACTACGCAAAAGGAACACTCATACCTGAGGTTTGCCAAACCATTATTCAAGCAGCGC
>JASHQE010000309.1 GCA_030037705.1 Acidobacteriaceae bacterium
AACGATGGCTGGCCCGACATCTTTGTGGGCAACTACGGAAAGAATCGTCTCTACCATAACAATCATGACGGGACATTTACAGACGTTGCCGAAAAGGCAGGCGTTACACTGGGCAACTGGTCCACTGGTTCTGCGTGGGGCGACTACGATGGCGACGGCCTGCTGGACCTGTACGTCGCAGGTTATGTGCACTTCGATCGCAACAATCTTCCCATTGGCGGAAGCAAGGCGGTTGGTTACTCGTTCTGCCAGTATCGTGGTCAGGCCGTCAATTGCGGTCCGCGCGGGCTCATCGGCGAGCCGGATCATCTCTTCCACAACAACGGCGATGGCACTTTTACCGACGTGACGGTGAAAGCAGGCGTCGAAGATAAGGACCGCTACTACGGCTTCACGGCGATCTTTGTCGATGTGAATAACGATGGCAAGCCGGACCTCGTGGTAGGTAACGACTCAACGCCGAATTATCTCTATATCAACAAAGGCGACGGCACCTTCGACGACCAGAGCTATGTCTCCGGCTTCGCGCTCAATAGCGACGGGCGCGAGATTGCGTCCATGGGAATTGCCGCTGGCGATTACGAGAACAACGGCCTCATCGATTTTTTCGTCACGGACTTCGGCGACGATTACAAGGTGCTCTTTCACAACGACGGCAACGCCAGTTTCACCGATGTGAGCTACAAGGCGGGTGTGGCACAGACGACGATTCCGTTTGTAGGCTGGGGCGATGGTTTCATCGACTTTGATAATGATGGCTGGCTCGATCTCTTCATGGTGAATGGTCACGTCTACCCGCAGGTCGATCAGCACGACTGGGGCACGACATTTGCCGAGCGCCCGCTGTTATTCCGCAACATCCCGGATGCGACAGGAAAGGGAAGAAGGTTCGAGTATGTGCCGCCGGTAAAAGGCTCGGGGCTCGCAGACGTAATTCCCGCGCGTGGTGCAGCCTTCGGCGATTTATTCAATGACGGCAAAATCGACGTCGTGATCAATCCCGTGGATGGACCGCCGGTATTGCTGCGCAACGTGAATCCCGATCATCATCATTGGGTGGAGTTGAGTCTGGTCGGCGGTCCCAAAAGCCCTCGCGATGGGACGTGCGCTACGGCTTACCTCAAGGCGAATGGCATGCGTCAGCGACAGGACGTGCTGTCGAGCGGCAGCTATATCTCGGCAAACGACCGGCGCCTGCACTTCGGTCTTGGCGATGCGACAAATGCGGGAACGGTGGCGATCCATTGGCCTTCCGGTGCGAAAGAGACGATCAAACTGCCTGCGGTGGATCGCATCTATACCATCACGGAAGGCAAAGGAATCACTGGCGCGCTCTGCGGCGGGAGTCCCTGCAAAAAGACAGCACCCTCGGCTGCACGCCAGCGCTGATCTCCGATCGCGCTCAATGGAGTTCGTAGGGCGTTGCCGGCGGCGCAACCGGCTCGGGGACCTTCGGCATCTTGCCGGGATCGATCTTCGCTGCACCCGCCAGTCCAGATCCTGTTACATTTTCTACGCTCAGCAGCGGCCCGCTATACCCGGTGACCTTGACATTGCGGATCACTGCGTTCCTCACGTTTGCCAGCGTGATTCCACTTGAGCATGTGCCGGTAACATTGGTGAGCGAGAAGCCGATGAGCGGCTTGCGCGGATGAATCTCTACACCCTGCACCAGTACCGGCACGTCATCCACATGAATGTTGGAGAACTGGAAGTTTCGCGCCGTTGGGATGCCTTCGTCGCCGGGAACCGGAAACTCATCCTGCTTGCCGCTGTTGAGCGTATTGAGGCGCAGAAAGCCTTGCTTCGCGCCCGCAACATCGAAGTCATTCACGAAGACGTCTTCAATGAATGCGCCGCGGCCCGGCCTGCTCTTGATGTAAATGGCATGGGTGCGCGCGCCGGTGCACTTGCAATGGTCAATATGCACATTGCGAATACCGGCTGAAGTTTCACTGCCGATTCCGATGCAGGCAAAGTAGGAGTCGGTGAAGGTGCAATTCGAGATATGCACATCTTCAGTGGGCCGGGCGATGGTGTAACCTTCCTCGCCGCGTCCTGATTTGAGCGAGATGCAATCGTCGGCCGTTGAGAAATTACACCCATCGATGACTACGTGCTTACAGGAATCCACGTCGATTCCATCGGCGCCGCTTTGGATCGTCAGATTCTTGAACGCGATGTTCTCACAGTATGTAGGATGGATGGACCACATGCCGCCTTGACTCGTAAAGCAGTTTTCTACAAGAACATTGCGGCAGTTGGTGAACTCGATCAGTGCGGGAAGGCGCAAGCCGGTGGTGCGGTCCACGCGACCCCTGATCGCCGGACTGCCCACGATCTTGCCCGGCCCGCTGATGCCGATATTCTCGCCATCTACGGCAGAAAGGAAGGCACTGTATCCCTTGATCCATCGGCCCTCCCAGCGCACTTGCGTGAGCGGGTAATCGGACATCGCGGCGGTGCCCAGCAGGCTTGCACCCAGCTCCACGCGCAACGTAACGTAACTGCGCAGCACCAGCGCGCCCGTGGAATAATCGCCAGCAGGGACGACAACTTCGCCGCCGCCGAGAAAAGCGCAGCGGTCAATGGTCTGCTGCAGAGCGAGAGTATCCTTGGTTTGGCCGTCGCCGGTCGCGCCAAAATCCCGGACGTTGAGCGTGACCTTGGGACCGGCCTGCTCGATCACGCGACGCTCAAATGTGCGCGCCGGATTCGTCGCCGGCCGTGTTTCCTGTGCAAGGCCGGTGGAGTTCAGCGACGCCATGACCGGCGCGGCCAGAACACTCTTCGCCGCACTGCGCAGAAAATCCCTGCGTTTGAAGCTGCTGTTTGCCACGATGGAGTCCTTTGTCCGCACGGAAAACGCGCTCTGATCCCGGCGCTTTCTCCCCGCATGCAAGTGGTCAGTCCAGTAGTGATACGTGAGTCATCTTCAAGCGGCTGCCGGGAGCGTGTCAAGAGCCGGAACCCCATCCTGCTGCTGCGGCGCTTCGCGCGTGGCAAACTAAAGTTTCATGTGGTCAGACCATTCGTTGACAGCGGCTGCACCTTTAGGGTAGAAACCGAATTATGTCCCGCCACAATCATTCGGCATTTTTTTCTTGCTTTGGCTTAATCCTGATTGCAGCAGTTGCCCTGGCTACGCCGTCATTGCTTTCAGCCAGCGTGATCGGCACTAACGTAATTGCTCAGCCGGTCACGCGTGAGCGAATCGCCACGTTGCCGAAGAAGGAACAAAAAGCCTGGCTTGCGTATCTCTCCCGCTCCGAAAAACAGAAAGCGCTCGATAAACAGATTCTGCAAAACGAACAGAAGGCCGCGGGAAATGCAAATCCCAAGCACGCTCCGATGGGCCGGGGCGCGTATGCGTTGCGGTTGGAGCATCCGGCCGATTGGTACTCGAGCGATGACGCGCTACGCATCGCCCACAATGTAATCACGTATCAGGTTGCTGATGGCGGATGGAGCAAGAATATTGACATGGTAAGTGGTCCCCGCGCACCGGGTGACCTTTACGACGCCGACAACCTGAATCGCTTTCCGGACCTCGCCGACTTCGACAAGCCGGTAGATCCCAACTGGCATTACATCGCCACCCTCGACAACGATGCCACCTGGATGCAGATCAACTTTCTAGCGCGTGTAACTACGGCTTTGCTTGCTGCGCATCGGGATGCGGAGGCCGCGCCGATCCGCTCTTCAGTTGAACGGGGCATTGAGTATCTTCTGAATGCGCAGTATCCCAATGGCGGCTGGCCGCAGGTTTGGCCACTCGAAGGCGGTTATCACGACGCGATCACCATCAACGATGACGCGATGCTGCACGCAATCGAAATTCTGCACGATGCGGCTGATCATGCTCCCGAATACACGTTCCTTCCCGCTGTGCTGGTTCGGCGCGCAGGTCCGGCGGCTGAGCGCGGCGTCGCATGTCTGCTGAAGTTGCAGATTGTAGAGAACGGAGTGAAGACTGTGTGGGCGCAGCAGTATGACGCATTGACTTTCGCGCCCACTTCGGCGCGCAATTACGAAATGGCATCTCTGTCGAGTGATGAGAGCTCGCCGATTGTGGAGTTCTTCATGCAATTGCCGAAACCGACACCCGCGGAGACCGCGGCCGTCCACGCCGCTGCGGCATGGTTCACCAAGGTGGCCATGTACGGCTATCGTTTTGGCAGCGGCGATTTTCGCGCCGACCGCAACAGCCCGGATGGGCGCAAGCTGGTAGCGGTTGCAGGAGCCGGGCCGATCTGGTCGCGCTACTATCAGATCGATACGGACAAGCCTATCTTCGGCGATCGCGATAAGACTATCCACGACGACGTGAATGACCTGAGCCGTGAACGGCGCAACGGATACTCCTGGTTCAACACGGAGGGCATCGCTGTGCTGGCAGAGTACAAGACCTGGGCGCAGACATATCCACAATGAGCCAGTCAATACGCATTGGGGCGCATTCGGGGCTATGATTTGCGCGGTGTCGGACTTCACGCAACCCCAAAAAGAAGGCCGTTCTTCTGCGCCGCGCGATGCCTTCCACATCGCGCAGCAGAGACGAACAGCCGTTGGGGGGAATTGAATCAGCCGCGCGCGTAGCTTTCGAGTGCGTCGCGGCTAGGAATTGTAATTGTGCATCCGTGTTGCGCCACCAGGCGGCGATTCTTGAACACAGAAAGCGTGCGCGTTACCGTCTCGCGCGAGGCGCCGATAAATTCACCGATCTCTTCATGCGTCAAAGACAGCCGGCAATGCGAAACGGTCGCTGTTTCCTGGCCGGAATCGCTCCAGCGCAACAGCAGACAAGCGAGGCGCTCCGGAACTGAAGTGGAAAGTCCCACCATGCGCAACTGTTCGCAGGCCAGATTGAAGCTGCGGCTGATCTCCCGTGTCACCGTCTCATAGACTTCAGGATTGCGAGCGAGGAAATTGAGGAAGTCTTGCCGCGACACATGCGCGATCTTCGCCGGATAGAGCGTGTCCGCTGTCATCTCGTAAGGATTACCGGAGAGTGTCGAGGAGAGCCCGAGAACTTCGCCGGGCTTGGCGATGCGCAGGCTCAACCGGCGGCCTTCGCTCGAGTTGATAGAGAGCTTGACCTCGCCTTCGATGACCACGAGCACGCCCTCGGACAGTTGCGTCTCACTGAACAAGACCTTGCCGCCCGGGTGCGAGACGGGAACCAGCAGCGATTCAAAGTCGGACAGGGCCGAGGCGGACAAGCTGCTGAAAAACTCGCTCTTTCTATAGAGCTTGACACCTGCCTCGTTATTCTTCTCACGCTCGGTTTGCATTTCAGGCCTCCGCGCCCGTCGAATTTTCACCCTTACGAGTGACTTCTTCAGCAAGATACTGGGTCCATGGTGTACTGGTCAGGATGGCGGCTTTTGTCTGAGAGTAGATCGCTCTCAAAGCTTGAATCCCACCGGCATCGGCATAAGTGGTCTCACGAAGATCGAGAGAGAGCGACCTGGAGGCAAGAGTTGGCGAAGTTTGTTCCCATAGGCGGTCAAGTTCGGCCGCCCATGGTCCAACGATCCGGCCTTCCAGCTTTACGACGATCGCTTGTTCGTTCTCTTCAACTGTGATCCGTAACGCCATGCCAGGTATAAGGCACGATGAATGCCAAACCGGTTTCGTCGCGCCTCATTTTCTCCATATTGCTGAAAATGAATTCGTTACATTTTTTAGAAGGTCACCGCAAGATGGAGGATACGGTCGTGACGGGACGAAGTGACGAAGACGATATTTCGTCAGGTGACTACATATAGTCGCTGCGCTCGATGCCAAGCTTCTTCATCTTGGAGTTGAGAGTGGTACGTTTCAATCCCAAACGAGCAGCCGCGCCAGCAGGTCCGCCGATCATGCCTTTGGCTTCGCGCAACGCGCGGAGGATGTGATCGCGCTCGGCGGCTTGCAGCGTGGGATTCGCGCTGGCCGCGGCATCGTCCTCTTCCTCATCCGTCTCCTGGATCTCAGAAAGCGGCACATACAATACCGGTCCGCGCGACAGAATCACGGCGCGCTCCAGGAAATTCTCGAGCTCGCGGATATTGCCCGGCCACTTCCAGCGGACGAGCGCCTCCATCGCCTCGGGAGGAATGGTTTCAATGTTCTTGCCCATCCGCCGGCTATGCCGCGAGACGAAATGCCGCACCAGAACCGGGATGTCGGCGGCGCGCTCCCGCAGGGGCGGGGCAAAGACGGGAAAGACCTTGAGCCGGTAGAACAGGTCGCTACGAAACTGTTTTTCGGCCACCATCTTGGCCAGGTCGCGGTTGGTGGCGGCAATGAGCCGGACGTTGACTGGAATGGGCCGCGTGCCACCGAGCCGCTCAATTTCGCGTTCTTGCAGGGCGCGCAGCAGCTTGGGCTGCAAATCCAGCGGCAGCTCGCCAACTTCATCCAGGAAGAGCGTGCCCTCGTGCGCCAGCTCCAGACGCCCGATCTTGCGCGCGATGGCGCCGGTGAACGCGCCTTTCTCGTGGCCGAAGAGCTCGCTCTCCAGCAGTCCCGCCGGAATAGCCGCGCAGTTCAATTTGATAAACGTGCGCTCGCTGCGCGGACTCAACCGGTGGATAGCGCGCGCGAGCAGCTCTTTACCGGTTCCAGTCTCACCCTGAATCAGCACGGTCGCATCGGTTGGGGCCACGGTCTCGATCTGGCGCAGCACCGTACGCAGGCCTGAGCTTTCGCCCACAATATCTTCGAAGCGGTTTTCCAGGTTGATCTCTTCTTCGAGATAGGCCTTCTCTTGCTTCAACCTGTCGCGCAACTCGGCAATCTGCCGGAAGGCTAGAGCATTATTGACCGCCATGGCCATCTGTCCGGCTACTTGTGCGAGCCTTTCAGCATCGTGCTCAGTGAAGGCATTCTCCGCCCGGCTGGCTACAGCGAGCGCGCCCAGGGTCCGCTCCCGGTGGGTAAGGGGAACCCAGATCCCCGATCGCATGCCTGAGCCGATGAGGTGCTGCATGGACTCGGGAGCAAACGGCCAACGATCCATCCTATTCAGGATCACCGGCCTGCGGGTGCGGAAGGCTTGCCCTGCCGGCGAGGCGTCGGGGTCCAGCAGAACCTCACCCTGGTTTGCGCCCAGATCGTCGGCAGCAAGAAACTGCACACGCAGCTTGCCGGCCGATTCATCGTAGAGCGCCAGCGTGGCAAACTCGTGAGGAACGAGCTGCCTCATGCTGGCAGAGAAGGCGCCCAACATCTTGCGTATATCCACATTGGCCAGCAAAAGGCTGCTGAGCTCGGCAATGATCGACTCCTGCGCCTGCCTGCGGTCGCTCTCGTCGCGCGTGATCTTGGCAAACCCAGTCACCGTGCCGGTCGAGTCCTTGATCGCGGTGAGCACGGCATTGGCCCAGAAGCGCGAGCCATCTTTGCGTACGCGCCAGCCTTCTTCTTCTATGCGGCCGCGTTTGACGGCCTGGCGCAAAAGTTCGGCTGGCCGGCCACGCTGCACGTCCTCTTCAACGAAGAAGCGCGAAAAATGCAGGCCCAATACCTCATCGGCCCTGTAGCCTTTGATGCGCTCGGCACCTGGATTCCAGGTGAGGATGTGGCCGCCTGGATCGAGAAGATAGATGGCGTATTCGCCAACGCTCTCCACGATCGATCGCAGCCGCAGGTCGTTGAGGCGCAACGCTTCCAGTGCAGCTCGCTGCTCCGTGGTGTCGCGAATAAAGCTGATCACAGCCGGACCTGCCCCTGTCTCAACCGGCTTGAGCATGATATCGACGGGAAATTCCGTCCCGTCTTTACGCCGGCCGAAGAGATTCAGCGGGGCCCCCATCTGCCGGGTTCGAGGATGGGCGCTATAGTTCTCGCGGTGCCCGGGATGACGGGCGCGGAACTGTTCGGGAACCAGGATGTCAACAGATTGCCCGATCAGCTCGTCGATTGTATAACCGAAAAGCTCCTCGGCGCGGGGATTGGCGCCGCGTATCACTCCACCGAGGTCCGTGATGAGAATAGCATCCGGAGACAACTCGAAGAGATGATCGATTGTCGTTTGGGCAAGACCGGCCGGAATGCGTTTTGCTACGGCCGTCGGGTCCTGCTCATAGAACTCCGAAGAGCGCATTGTGTGAGGAACCGACCTCACAGGCACAATACTGCGCAAGGCCGTGATCTTGCAACTCAAACTGGCAACCGGTTCTCGATCTGTCCCGAATAGAGTTGATATACTGCCGAGCAATCGCAATCCGGCACAGCATTTCTCAGTGCGCTGTGCCGTGATCTTCATTCATAAGGACAATGCAGATGGCTCAGTTCCGCCGCGTCACGGTTGCCTCTCTCGCACTCGCCTCGGCCTTTGCGCTCCCTCCACGGGTATCGGCACAGACGCCGCCCATGACCCCGGACATTCCGCCCACGTTCACGCCGCCCCGGAACGGCTACGACTTCGTAAAGCGCGAAGTCATGATCCCGATGCGGGACGGCGTCAAGCTCTACACCGTCATCGCTATCCCTAAAGGCGTGACCCACGCGCCTATCATCCTTACGCGAACGCCTTATGACGCCGCGTCACGCATGCATGTGGAAGAATCGCCGTATCTGCTCGACGAGGTAACCGTTGGCGACGACGTTTGGATAAAAGCCGGCTTCATCCGCGTCTTTCAGGACGTGCGCGGCAAATACGGCTCTGAAGGTCAATATGTGATGACGCCGCCTCCCGCCGGCCCGCTCAATCCGAACGGTCCGAATGACACCAAGGATGCCTGGGACACCATCGACTGGCTGGTAAAGAACGTGCCCGAATGCAACGGCAAGGTGGGCATGATCGGCTCGTCTTACGAAGGATTTACCGTCGTGATGGCTTTGCTCGATCCGCATCCTGCGCTGAAGGTTGCCGCGCCGGAGAGCCCGATGATCGATGGCTGGATGGGCGACGACTGGTTTCACTATGGCGCATTCCGGCAGATCAATCTCGACTACTTCACTGAGCAGACCGCCAGACGTGGCTCTGGGGATGCCATTCCACGCCTGAACTACGATGATTACACCAACTTTCTTGAGCAAGGCTCCGCCGGCGACTTCGCGCGCTACGGCGGTCTCGAGCAGCTCCCCTTCTGGCGCAAGATCGAAGAGCACCCGGCCTATGACGAATTCTGGCAAGATCAGGCGCTCGATAAGTTGATCGCCAAAGTTCCGCTCAAGGTGCCCGTCCTTTGGGAGCAGGGCCTGTGGGATCAGGAAGACATGTGGGGTGCGAATCACTCTTATGCTGCCGTCGAACCCAAGGACACGAACAACGACATGAATTTTCTGGTGATGGGCCCCTGGTTCCATAGCCAGATCAACCGCAAAGGATGGAGCCTGGGGCCCCTGCAGTGGCTTGGCGACACCACGCTCCAGTATCGCCGCGACATTCTGCTGCCCTTCTTCACGCAATATCTTGTCGACGGCGCGCCCAAGGCTGACACGCCGCCAGTATGGGTCTATAACACCGGAGAAAACCATTGGGATCGCTTGCAGCAGTGGCCATTGAGCTGCGACTCTGGTTGCCCGAACAGGCCGAGGCCGCTTTATTTTGCGGCCGACGGCAAGCTGTCTTTCGATCCGCCCGCCGCCGGCGCCGAAAAATTTACGGAATACGTCTCTGATCCGGCGAAGCCCGTACCTTTTTCGCCCCGGCCGTTCGTTGCCAGTAGTGATGAGAGTGCCTGGCGCACCTGGTTGGTGCACGATCAGCGTTTCGTCGATGGACGGCCCGATGTCCTTACATTTGTTACCGAGCCACTTGCGGCGCCAATCCGGCTGGCCGGACGGCCGGAAGTCAATCTTTACGCCTCGACGAGCGGCACCGATAGCGACTGGGTGGTCAAGCTGATCGACGTCTATCCGGGCGTGTATCCCTATGATGCGACGATGGGCGGATACGAGCTGCCCATCGCCACCGACATCTTCCGCGGCCGTTATCGCACCAGCTTCGAGCGCCCTGAAGCCATTACGCCGGACAAGCCCCTGCTCTATCACTTCGGTCTACCCATGGTGAATCACGTCTTCAAGCCCGGTCACCGCATCATGGTGCAGGTGCAGTCCACGCTGTTTCCGCTTTATGATCGCAACCCACAGACCTTTGTGCCGAATATCTTTGACGCCCAGCCTGGGGATTACCGGAAGGCTACACAGCGCGTATGGCATACGCCGGAAGATGCAAGCTTCATCAGTCTTCCGGTCGTGGCCTCGCAATAGATCGTTGGCCTATTCTCCAACTCCCTTCGCAAAAAGAGGAAGCGCCTCCATAAAAATCCTATATACCCTTGGGGGGCATGGGCATATACTGGAAAAGGGAAGTTAGGGAATCATGGGAAAAATCATCAGGCTTTCGATTGAAGGAATGCACTGCGATGGCTGCGTCCGCAGAGTCATGAATGCTCTGAGCGCCGTGGAGGGAGTCCAAATCAACTCGGTGGAAGTCGGATCGGCCAAGGTCGTTGCCGATCCCGCGCGTGTTTCACCCGAACAGATTGTGGCCGTAGTGGATCGCATCGGGTTCACCGCTCGCGTGGAGCGCTGAACAAACGAGGTGCGCGATGAACTTAGCTTCCTCCAATATTACCGGTGAGCACGCCGCTCTAGAATCTGCGGCTCTGGAGCGGGTCACAATTCCAATTACCGGCATGACCTGCGCCGCGTGCCAGTCGTTCATCCAGCGAACGCTGTCTGGCGAGGCAGGCGTGCAGGATGCAACCGTGAATCTCATGCTGCACAACGCGACCGTCACCTTCGACCCGCGCATGACCTCAACCGCGGGGCTGGTTGAAAAGATTCGCAGCACCGGCTACGAAGCCGAGATGCCGGTCGCTGCCGAGTCGGCTTTTGCGGCGCAGCAGCGAAACGATGAAGAACAACTGAACGAGTATCGTGAGTTGCGCCGCAAGGCCTGGGTTAGCGTGATTGCCGGCATTGTCGCGATGTTGGTCTCGATGCCGCTGACAAGCGTCGAACGCGCGGGCAGCCTGGAGCGGATGCCCATCGAACGAATCAATGCTCCATTCCTGGATCCATTCCTGAACTGGTCCATGCGCGTGCTCGATCCCACTCTGCGCGCGCTCCTGCCCTGGTTGTACCGGATAGGCGCAGATGGGCTGCGCTGGTTTCTCCTGGTGCTCTCGGCACTCATAGCGGGCTGGGCCGGGCGGCGTTTTTACAGCAAGGCCTGGTCGGCACTGCTGCATAAGACGGCGGACATGAATACGCTGGTTGCCCTCGGCACCGGAGCCGCGTTCCTCTACTCTGCGGCAATTACCGTGGCGCCCCGCTTTTTTGTTGCGCACGGTATTGCTCCCGATGTGTATTACGAAGCGGGCATTCTGATCATTGGTCTTGTGCTGGTTGGGAATACGCTCGAAAGCCGCGCCAAGGGGCGCACGGCGCGCGCGCTGCGTAAGCTGGTGCAACTGCAGCCGAAGACCGCGCGCGTTCTCCGCGAGGGCGTGGAGCGCGATCTGCCCCTCGAAGAGATTCAACACGGCGACATCATCCTGGTGCGCCCCGGCGAACGCGTTCCGGTGGATGGAGTTGTGGTCTCCGGCAAAAGCAGCGTAGATGAGTCGATGCTCACCGGCGAATCATTGCCGGTGGAGAAGACTGCGCGAGACCGCGTGATCGGCGGTACGCTCAACCAGCACGGATCGTTCGAAATGCGCGCTACCATGCTGGGCGCGGAAAGCACGCTGGCGCGGATCATGCATCTGCTGCGCAATGCGCAAAGCTCTCGCGCGCCGGTGCAAAAGCTCGCCGACCGCGTGAGTGCGATCTTTGTGCCGGCGGTATTGGGTTGCGCGATCGTCACGTTCCTTGCGTGGCATATTCTCGCTCCCGGCGCGGGCGCGATGCAGGCCTTTGCCGCAGCCGTAACCGTGCTGGTCATTGCCTGTCCTTGCGCCATGGGCCTGGCCGTTCCCACCGCCGTGATGGTGGCTACGGGACGTGGAGCTGCATTCGGACTGCTTATCAAAGGAGGCGAAGCTCTGCAGCGCCTTGAAACCATCGATACGATCGTCCTCGACAAGACCGGCACCATCACCACGGGCCAGCCCGAAGTCGTCCAAGTTCTGATTGCGCCGCGCAGCGGCTTTTTAGAAGAAGATATGTTGCGTCTGGCCGCCGCGCTTGAACGCTCGAGCGAGCATCCGCTGGGCGAAGCGGTTGTTCGCTATGCGGGCAAGCGAGGGCTCCTCTTGCCGAGAGCTCAAGCCTTCGAATCGGTCGCCGGACGCGGGGTTACGGGTCATGCCGAGGGCCATTCAGTCCTGATCGGCAATGCGGATTTTGTGCGTACCTCTGGAATCTCTGTCGAGATGCTCACCCAGGCCGCCGAGCCAGCAGCACAAAGCGGAACGCGGCTCTGGATCGCGATCGATGGCAAGCTGGCGGGGGGCCTCGTCGTCGCGGACACGGTAAAACCCACTTCCATTGCAGCCATTCGTCAGCTTCATCGCGAGAAGATGCGCGTTGTGATGCTCACGGGCGACAACGAGCAGACCGCGCGCGCCATTGCCGGGCAGGTGGGCGTAGATGAGGTAATCGCCGGCGTGCTGCCGCAGGGCAAAGTGGACGCGATCTGCCGGTTGCAGGCAGCGGGTCGCGTAGTCGCCATGGTGGGTGACGGTGTAAACGACGCGCCCGCCCTGGCGCAGGCGGATGTGGGCATCACCATGGCCACCGGCTCCGATGTCGCACTCGAAGCGGGCGACGTGACGCTCATGCGCAGCGATCTTAGCGGCGTGGCCGCCGCCATCGCGCTCTCGCGCGGCGCCATGCGCGTGATGCGCCAGAATCTCTTCTGGGCTTTTGCTTATAACGTCATTGGCATTCCGATCGCAGCCGGAGTTCTTTATCCAGTGTGTGGCCTGCTGCTCAGCCCGGTGCTGGCCAGTGCAGCCATGGCGTTCAGCTCGTTCAGCGTGGTCACTAATAGCCTGCGATTAAGCCGATTCAAGATTGGGTGAGGAGGTCTATGGCTGCAAAGAAAACCGAAGCGCTGTGCGGGTGCGAGCTCCCGACCGCGGGCCGCAAAGCTTTGGGCGTCGATCCGGAGATCAAAGCCTCCAATCTGCGCCGGCTCAGCCGCGTCGAGGGCCAGATACGCGGCATTCAGCGTATGGTGGAAGAAGATCGCTACTGCGCCGATATCCTCATGCAAGTCTCTTCGGCACAGGAGGCGCTACGTGCCGTCGCCCGCTCATTGATGCGCAATCACTTGGCTCACTGCGCCAGCCACGCCATCCGCACCGGCTCGGATGAGGAGAAGCAAGCCATGTACGACGAGCTGCTCGAAATGATCTACAAGAACGCGCGTTGAGCCCGCGGCAGCTTTGCGTTCGCTTTACAATCAACAGGGCGGTTCATTTTGTGCCGAAACGCAGCGCAGGATTATTGGTCTATCGTCTTCGTGAAGGCGCGCTGGAGGTTTTTCTGGTACATCCCGGCGGCCCGTTCTGGGCCCAAAAAGATCTCGGCGCGTGGACCATCCCCAAAGGAGAATATCTCGATCATGAAGAGCCGCTCCAGGCCGCCCTCCGCGAATTTCACGAAGAAACGGGCTTTCACGTGGACGGAGATTTCCTTTCACTCGGCGCCATTACGCAGGCCAGTGGCAAGCTCGTCTCTGCATGGGCCTGCAAGGGTGACTTCGATGCAGCGAAATTAGCCAGCAATTCCTGTGAAATTGAATGGCCGCCGCGCTCCGGCCGCCGGATCGCGATTCCCGAGGTCGACCGCGGAGGCTGGTTTTCCACCGCCGAAGCTGGGCAGCGCATCCACAAAAACCAGCAACCCTTTCTTGAAAGACTGGTAAAAATCCTGGAAAAACAAAATCATCGCTGAACGCGCGGTTGGGCGTAACTTCATCCGCAGACGCGAATCTAACCATTGCAGGGGAAGTGCGAGTCTCTGTCTCGCGAGGCCGGCGTCCTTCATTTGCGCCCGCTCGATGGACTACTATGGCAGAACAGGCGCGGCGTGGAATCGTCATGCACCGCAAACTGTTCTACCCGTTTCTGAAAGGAGACAACATGGCAACGCCCGCAGCGGAAGAGATCAAGAATTCAAAAGTCGAACCACTCACCCGGCGGAAGGCATGGAAAGCTCTCGAAACTCATGCTGGAAAGATGCGCGAAACGCATCTGCGCACGCTCTTTGCCGGCGATCCGAAACGCGGCGAGCGCATGACCGTCGAAGCCGCCGGCCTGTTCCTCGATTACTCGAAGAATCGCGTCACCGATGAGACGCTGCGTCTGCTTCTCCAATTGGCTGAAGAGTCGGGCTTGAAGCAGCGCATCGAAGCCATGTTCCGTGGCGACAAAATCAACGTCACAGAAAAACGCGCGGTGCTGCACGTGGCGCTGCGCGCACCTCGGAGCGCATCGATCCTCGTCGACGGCGAGAACGTTGTGCCGCAGGTGCACGAAGTGCTCGATAAGATGGCCGTATTTGCCAACCGCATCCGCAGCGGCGCGTGGACCGGGCACTCCGGCAAGCCGATCAAAAACATCGTGAACATTGGCATCGGCGGATCCGATCTTGGTCCCGTCATGGCCTACGAAGCATTGCGGCACTTCAGCAATCGCGATCTCACCTTCCGGTTCGTTTCCAATGTGGACGGCACCGATTTTGCCGAGGCCGTGCACGATCTCGCGGCCGATGAGACGCTCTTCATCGTTTCTTCGAAGACATTCACGACGCTTGAAACCATGACCAACGCCCACACGGCGCGCGAATGGCTGCTCGGAAAGATCGGCGGGCACCAGTCATCGGTTGCCAAGCACTTTGTTGCTGTCTCCACCAACGCGGCGGAGGTAGCCAAGTTCGGCATCGATACGGCCAACATGTTCGGCTTCTGGGACTGGGTCGGCGGCCGGTACTCGATGGACTCGGCCATCGGCCTTTCCACCATGATCGCCATCGGCCCGGAAAACTTCCGCAAAATGCTCGTTGGTTTCCACGAGATGGACGAGCACTTCCGCACTGCGCCGTTTGAGAAGAACCTGCCAGTGCTGTTGGGCCTGCTCACCGTCTGGTACGCCAACTTCTTTGACGCGCAGACGGTGGCTATCCTGCCCTACGAACAGTACCTCAAGCGCTTTCCCGCGTACCTGCAGCAATTGACCATGGAGAGCAACGGCAAACACGTCACGCTCGAAGGCAATCCGGTGGATTACACCACCTGCCCCATCTACTGGGGCGAGCCCGGCACCAATGGCCAGCACTCTTTCTACCAATTGATTCATCAGGGCACGCGGCTGATTTCCTGCGACTTTCTTGCGTTCTACCGCACAGTCAACAAGCTCGGCCGCCACCAGGACATGCTGATCGCCAATGTCTTCGCGCAGACAGAAGCCCTGGCCTTTGGCAAAACACCTGAACAGGTGAAGGCAGAAGGCACTCCCGACTGGCTCGTCCCGCATCGCGTCTTTGAAGGCAACCGTCCGTCCAACACGATCCTTGCCGATGAGCTCACGCCGGCAATGCTCGGCAAGTTGGTTGCGCTCTATGAGCACAGCGTCTTCACGCAGGGCACAATCTGGCAGGTCAACTCATTCGACCAGTGGGGCGTCGAACTTGGCAAGGCGCTTGCGCAGCGCATCATCCCCGAGCTCGAAAACAAGACGGAGCCCGACCTGAAGCACGACAGCTCGACGAACAATCTGATTCGCCGCTACCGCAAATTTAAGGAGTAACCATGGCCCCGCGCGGATTTGACCGTCCTCTTTACATTCTGCCTTTCGATCATCGCGGCTCCTTTGAGACGGGAATGTTCGGCTGGCATGGCGAATTGGATCGAGAGCAGACGGCGCAGATCGCCGCTGCCAAGCAGGTTATTTACGACGGATTCCAAGCCGCCGTTGTGGCTGGTGTGCCCAAAGAAAAGGCTGGCTTGCTGGTCGACGAGCAGTTTGGCGCAGCGATCCTTCGCGATGCTGCTGCACACGGATATCAGATCGCCTGCCCCGCTGAGAAAAGCGGCCAGGAAGAGTTCGACTTCGAGTATGGAGACGATTTCGCCGCGCATATTGAAGCCTTTCATCCCACCTTTTGTAAGGTATTGGTGCGCTACAATCCCGAAGGCAACGAGAGCTTGAACCATCATCAGGCCGCGCGGCTTAAGAAGCTCTCCGATTATCTTCATACCGCCAATCGCAGCCTGTTCATGTTCGAGCTGCTGGTGCCGCCGGAAAAAAGCCAGCTTGAAAAAGTGAAAGGCGACAAAAAGGCCTACGATCTGGAGATTCGTCCCAAGCTGATGGTTGAGACAATTCATGAGCTGCAGGATCGAGGTGTTGAACCGGACGTCTGGAAGATCGAGGGCCTCGACCTCCGCCTCGATTGCGAGAAGATCGTCGCTGCGGCGCGGCGCAACGGACGCGACAAGGTCGGCTGCATCATCCTGGGGCGCGGCGAGAACGATGAAAAGGTGCGCGAGTGGCTCACCACGGCGGCGTCCGTTCCTGGATTCATCGGCTTTGCCGTGGGCCGCACGGACTTCTGGAATCCGCTGGTCTCCTGGCGCGGCGGCAAGGCGACGCGCGAAGAAGCCGTCACGCAGATCGCCACCCGTTACCGGGAGTTTGTTGCCCTCTTCGAAAGCGCGCGCGCCAAAGCCCAGGCTGCATGAGCTGTGACGACCGTGATTCGGTAGCCGCCCACCATCTGGAAGCCGGGATCGCGATTAAGGTATACTGGCGCAAAGAGCAGCGTGGTTCGAGCCGCTCGAATCGAGGTGCGTCTTCCGCAGGGACTCCGGTTCACTGACGTTCGACGTTCCACCATCGGAGACTACGCGGTGGCGCGCCGTGGTTCGCGTGCTGCGAAGTCCTGTGGATGCTCTTAGTTGCGCCCTCCTTCCTACCTCCTGTACGCTCTGCGGCCTGCCTCTGCCGCGGCTTTCTTCCGTCCCAATCTGCGATCTTTGCTGGACCTCGATCCCGGTCCTGCCTGAGGGTGGCTGCGCGCGTTGCGGTGACACGCTGGCTGGGCCTTCGGATTCCGGATTGTGCCGCGCCTGCCGGCTGGCGCCACCGCCATTTGTGCGCGCAGTAGCCTTCGGGCTTTATCAGGGCCGGCTGAGAGACGCGATCCATGCCTTCAAATATGACCGGCTGCATCCGGCGGCGCGCGGTCTGGGCCGTATGCTCGCCTTCACCATCACGCGGCTCGCCGGCGAAGCTCCTGCTGAGATGCTCGTAGTGCCGGTGCCGCTGCACCGGACCAAGCACGCGCAACGCGGCTTCAATCAGGCGCGGGCTCTGGCTCGCGAGGCGCTGAAGGTGCTCGCAACCAATCATCCCGATTGGCGACTGACGCTTGCCTCAAGCGCGCTCATGCGACTGCGCGCCACGGCAAGCCAGGCGGGACTTACCCTGCGGCAACGGCGCATGAATCTGCGCGGAGCTTTCTCCGTCGCTGATCCCGCCGCAGTGAAGGACAAAGACATTCTCTTGATCGACGATATTCTGACCACCGGAGCTACGGCGCGCGCCGCCGCGCAAGCATTGATGCGCGCCGGAGCCGCTTCCGTCCGGGTGGCGACGCTGGCTCGTGCGCGGCGCGTCGGCGGCTTTCCTATCGGTTCCGCGGATGATGCGGAGGCTCCGGTTCCATTCGATCCGTTTTCATCGCAAGGGCAACCATCTCTTTCATGAGGTCAGAGTGATGTCATTGGGAAAAGCCATGATTCATGCCCGTAAGCAGAAAGCGATTTCGAAGGCCGCGGCGCTGGCCGCTGAGCACGCGGCCGGACCACATGTCGTTCAGGCGAACCACATCCTGCAGATGCCGGTGCTTGTGCTCAACGCATCCTACGAGCCTATCAACATCTGCGGCGCACGGCGCGCTCTGGTGCTGGTACTCAAAGGCATCGCCCGCACGGAAGAAGAGCACGGCCTCACGCTGCACGCGCAACGCAGCCGCATCGCCATGCCCTCGGTGATCCGGCTGCTCGAGTACCGCCGGATTCCGCATCAGACGCGCGCTCTCTCGCGCAAAAACATTCTGCTGCGTGACCGCAACACCTGCCAATATTGTGGCGAGGCCATGCCGCCCAGCGAGTTAACGCTCGACCACGTGGTTCCGCGCTCGCGCGGGGGCAG
>JASHQE010000310.1 GCA_030037705.1 Acidobacteriaceae bacterium
GCTTGAATGATCGGGCTGCAACCGGGTGCCGGGCGCCCCTGTTCGTGCGAAATTGGATCTCCTAGACATGGACCACCTGGGAAAGCACGAATCTCCGCCTACGATGTCACGCTTTTTTACACCAACCCACCCGCCGTCACCGCTTCAATCTCCTCCGTCAGCGCCTGCGCGGCGTCGATGCACTGCTCGCGGCTTACGTCGCGGTGCGTCACCAGACGAATCGCAGCCGGATCGCGATCTGGTTGCCCATGGTGCCGGTGGGCACAAAGAGCGCCGCCTCACGGCCAAAGACATCGGCAGCGTAGCGTTCGAGCAGGTTCACCGTGGGGTCTTCGCCGTAGACATCATCGCCGACTTCGGCTGCGGCCATCGCGGCGCGCATCTCCGGCGCGGGCCGGGTGACGGTGTCGGAGCAGAGATCGATGATGGACGGCAATCTCTTCTCACCTCTCTGGGTGAACACAAGGTGTTCGTGAACAGTGGTTAGTGAACAGCGGTCAGTGAACAGCGATCCGTCCGCAGCGATTGAGTTCCTGATTCCTGTTCCCTATTCCCTGCCCCTACGGAATCTTCGCCATCGGCAGTTCCATCACCGGCGTGCGCTGGCCGTTCTTCACTGCGTAGGCCCACAGGCCGTGAAAGTTGGCGCGGATGCCGGGTTGTGCCTTTAAAAAGGCACTCATCACCGATGTCGCCTCCGTCCGCAGCGCCGCCGGGTCAGTGACGCCCGTTGACTCATAAGCGATGCCCAGATCCGCTTCATGCAGCGAGGCGTCGAGATTCACGGCATCGATCTTCCAGGTGCGGTCGCCGTCGGGGAGCGAGAGCGGCAGCGCGCTGCGTGGCGAAGATGTCGCCTGCTGCTGGCCGATCTGGGATTGCTCCTGGCGCAGCTTTTCGAGATTGGGCGAAGAGAGAAAATCGACGGGAAGCAGCAGGTACGCTGCGATATCGTAGTCGTACCAGGCGCTCCAGGGATCGGGCTTGGCCAGGTCGCGGGCGCGCTTCCAGTACCAGTCGCCGTCGTGGCCGTCGAGGGCTCCGGGCCGCACGGAAAGCCCGGCGAGCAGCCACGAGGAGGATGTCTTATCCCAACCCAGGATGATGCCGAACTGGCCTTCGAGGGGCGCGCCGAGCGCGTCGGCAAGCAGCACAGCATAGCGGCCTGGAGGCAGATCGTGCATCGAGACCGTCACGTTCATCGAGCCGCTTGCATTGGCACAGAAAAACTCGGTGTCGGACGGAGCGGACTGGCTGGAAGCGTCGAGCAGGAAGGCGTCGCGGAACTGCACATGGCCGCCGGTGGCGAGGGGTGCGGCCTGCTCGACGGCCGAGCGGATGCCATCCCATGCCGAGGCTTCAGCGGGAAGCAGCGCCGCTTTCACGGTGGCGGTATCGCCGCTGGCGATCGCGTCCGCCAGCCGGGCCCCCGAGGCCGCGAGTGCGCTCCGGTCCTGCGGCTGCATCTCGTCCTGCATGGTGCAGGTGGCGGCAAGGCCCGCCGCGGGAATGGCCAGCAAGACCGCAACGACAAAGACCTTCCGGCAGAAACGCATTTCGGGAAACATCCTCTCTCAAGCATTAGACGCCGATTGTGAGCGTCGCACGGTCACTGCTAGTCTAGTACAGTGAAGCAGCCCGAAGACGCCGCCGAATGCGCGCGGATCCCGTGGGATCGAGGTTGCTTTCAACCGTGGGAAGTCTTTATGCCGATACACGGACGAGCGCAAACCCGATCTATCCTTCAACCGGTCTACCGGCTCTTGTTCGCCGCGCTGTTCGTTGTTCTCGCCGGTCCGGTATCTCGAATTGCATTTGCCGATCAAACGCCTTCTGCGGGAACTTCTCCCACGCCAACGCCGGTCCACGCGCGCAAACATGCCCAGGCAAAACCCACTGCCGCTGCGCCACCAGCGCTGGCAGTTACGCCGGCGCCGGCTGTGCCTGCCGCTCCCCCGCCGCCCAACTGGCCGATTAACGACAAGCCCATACCCGCAACGGTCGTCTGGGACAGCCATGGCCTGCGCATTGACGCGGCCAACTCCAGCCTCGACCAGATCCTCAAAGAGGTTTCTACCGATACCGGCGCGAAGGTAGAGGGCCTGAATGCAGACCAGCGGGTCTTCGGTTCCTATGGCCCGGGCCCGGCCAACGAGGTGCTCTCGCAGCTTCTCAACGGCACCGGCTACAACGTGCTGATGATCGGCGACCAGGGTGAAGGCACGCCGCGGCAGATCGTGCTGAGTGCGAAGCCGACCGGACCGGCGCCTGCCGCCAGCAATAACCGGAATTCCACAACGAATGAGGAAGATCTCGAAGCCGAACAGGAGATCCGCGAGCAGGAACAGCAACAACGGCTGCAACTGCAGCAAGAACAGCAACAGCAGGCTCAGCCGCCGAACCTCCACAGTGGCTTCCAGCCGCCCGAGCCGCCGGGCACGCCGCCGCGCACACCGCAGCAGATCATCCAGCAGCAGATGCAGCAGCTACAACAACAGCAGCAACAACAGCAAAACCAGAGCAATCAGTAGCAACGGAAGCTCGGCTGATCCGGTTCTTGCAGCCCGCGTCGCCCTCAAGAAAAGAGCTGCGTGAAATACGCGTTCATCAGCCGGTTATGCGGGTCGAATTGCTGGCGCGTGGCCAGAAATTTCGCAATGCGCTCCGGTCCGTAGGCTTTGCGGATGATGGCTGCGGTCAGATTGGGCGTCTGGTTGAGCAGCGGCACGCCGTTCCGGTCGCTGCACCATTGGTTATAGACATCGAGGAAGGTGTCCCAGCCGTCATTTGCCGTTGAGACGGGGTCGATGGTCATCACGTTGCCGTTGTGCGAATACGAGAAGAGCGATTGCTGGTCCTGGGCGATGCGATAGCCGACGTACAGCAGGTTGGTGCGGTAGCCGGTCTGCTGGTAGTAGTCCTTGACGAACTGCCAGAACTCGGCGAGCGTGGCCGGATACTGTTCCTCGGGAAACGCAAAAAGCGTGAAGGTGTAGCGGCTGTCGTTGGAGACCGGCGGATAATAGATCGTCTGGTCGCAGGCATGCGTGTTATCGCTGCGAACGACAGTTTCCAGGGTCACGCGCCAGCTATCGTTAAAAGCGTCAATGACGCCGTAGCGGATGTGCGGCTCGGCGATATTCTTGGTGACTTCATAGCCAAGCTTCGGTCCCGACGTTCCCCAGATGTGGTTGCGCAGCTCCCAGGCGATGCGGTTCGGCGCACCGGTTGCGGCCGGGTTGTAGCTCCGGAACTCGACCGTGATTCGGTCAGAGAACGGAAACATGTAGAGGAACATCGAATCGCCGCGGGCCTTGAGCGCCGGCAGCGCGGCTAAGAAGTCTCCAAGGCTGAAGGTTTCGTGATGCACTTTCATCGGAATCAATGGCCGGATCTTGTAGGTGACCTCGTAGACGATGCCGAAGAGTCCGTAACTGGAGCGGAGAAGCTGCATCAGCTCAGGCTGCGCGGCTTCGGTCACCTCCATCAGCTCGCCATTAGGAAGCACCATCTTGACGCCGATAATGTAGGAACCGACCTGGCCGTATTCGCCCTCGAATGAGGCATCCTTGGTTCCGGCGATCGACGCGCTCCCGGCCGAGAGGCTGCCGATCTCGGTATTCACATAGAACTGCAGATTGTGCGCTTCCAGATACTTGGCCATGTCGATCTGGACGGCATCGGCCTGCACAGTAAGCGTTGGCTGACCATCCGCATCCTGGCCGATGCCAAGGATCTGGTTCATCTTCATGCGGATGAGCGTGCCCCCATCCGCCGCACCGCAGGGCGGGTTGGAGTGATTCGAGCCGATAGCGCGCACCGGCGAAGGATACTTCACCGGATCCTGCATCACGGCGATGATGTCTTCCACATGGTATGCGTCGACGATCACGGCTGGATGGGAGATAACATTGCCAAACCAGTTGCTCACTGTGTTCGTAGCCATAGCCGCACCTCGGATGGGATTTTTTGAGGGGCCGGAGAAGGGTGTGATGGATGCAGAACTATAGTGAACGCACGGGGGCTCGCATATCAACAAAATAGTTGAAATGGAATGGAAAGCAGAGGTGCGCCCCGCAAACCAACTGCGGGATATGAAACTGGATGGATTCGGTCTTTATAGCAGTTCCCGAATTGGTGCAGTCCGAAAGCACGCCCGCCAAGTAGCGTCCGCCGCGGCGGACGCCACCCTACACAACTTTTAAAAAGTCAACATGAATTCGGGAACTGCTCTAGCTGACGCGGGCAGGTTCAGTCTGCGTCTTAACGGGAACCGGTGGCCGCTGAGGACGGATCAGGACAAAGCCTACGCGCAGAATCGCGTACGCCGCCAGGATTCCAAATGCCATCGAGCCAAGCGTTGCGCATACCAACATTGCTAAATTTAACCAATCCGACATGCATCCGCCTTCGCGTTCTCGCGCGCTGCGTCTTTCACGTTCAGCCGGAGGGGAGGGATTTCCGGCACAGCGCGACCGCCGCAGTTGTAATTGTCTCAG
>JASHQE010000040.1 GCA_030037705.1 Acidobacteriaceae bacterium
GTGGGCACGTTGGCCTTGATGAGGCCGGTGATGACGTCGACGCTGGGCCGCTGTGTGGCCAGGACGAGATGAATGCCGACAGCGCGGGCCATTTGCGCGAGACGTGTAATGGACTCTTCGACGTTGGCTTTATCAAGCATCATCAGGTCGGCCAACTCATCGATGATGATGACAATGTAGGGAAGAGGCTCGTCTTCCTGCCCATTCTCTGGTCCAAAAAGTGAAGGAGCGGAGCTCTCGAAAAGTTTGTTGTACTGGTCGATGTTGCGCACACTGCGCGAAGCGAGCAGCTTGAGCCGGCGCTCCATCTCGCGCACGGCGTTGCGCAGGGCGTTCGCGGCCAGTTTGGGCTCTGTAATGATGGGCGTAAAGAGATGCGGGATGCCTTCGTACATGCCGAGCTCAACGCGCTTGGGGTCGACCAGGATAAGCCGCACCTGAGCGGGCGTGGTGCGGTAGAGCAGTCTCATGATCATCGCGTTGATGGCGACGGATTTGCCGGAGCCGGTAGA
This sequence comes from Acidobacteriaceae bacterium, assembly GCA_030037705.1. GTDB lineage: Bacteria > Acidobacteriota > Terriglobia > Terriglobales > Acidobacteriaceae > Telmatobacter. Next base: position 513 of record JASHQE010000040.1, read on the forward strand.
ACCGGCGATGAGCACGTGGGGCATAGAGGCGAGGTCGGCGGTGACGATGCGGCCGTTGATGTCCTTGCCCATGGCCAGCGTGAGGCGGGATTTGGCCTTGGCGAAGGTTTCGCTTTCGAGCACGTCGCGCAGATGAATGGTCTCGCGCTCATGGTTGGGTACCTGGATGCCGACGGTGCTTTTGCCGGGCATGCGCTCGATGAGAATGCTCTCGGCGCGCATGGCGAGGCAGAGGTCGTCGGCCAGGCCGGTGACCCGCGAGTATTTGACGCCGGCCTCAGGCTTGAATTCATAGGTGGTGACCATGGGACCGGGGTTGATCTGCACCACCTGGCCGCGCACGTCGAACTCTGCACATTTTTCAACGAGGATCTTGGCTTCTTCGCGCAACGCCTCCTCGCGCACGGTCTGCGGGCCTTCACCGGCGTGGAGGAGGGTGCTGGGCGGAAGCTTGAAACCGCTCACGTTCTTGGGCGCCACAGTGGCTGTGCGCAGCTCGGCATCGGCGCGGTTGTGAATGGCGATCTCGCCGGTCGGCTGGCGAACCGCACCGGAAGCGGGCTCGTGCCGCGGAAGGACGGTGCGCAGTTCGGGCGTGCGGGCATCTTGCGCGAGGAACGGCGCCGGAGCGGGCGCAGGCGATGGAACAGCTACGGGACGGATCGGTGCAACGTTCTGCGCAATGGGCGCAGCGGGCGCCGGGATCTCGTCCTGCGCATTCTCCCAGATGCTCCGTTTCCGGACTTGAGGCACAATCGGGATGTCTTCGCTCTGCTGCACAACCTCCGTGCGCCGGAATGCGGGAATCTCATCGAGCGGATCGGCCTCCGGCGTGCGCCGGCCCCGGCCGAAAAGTGCGGCGAAAAAGCCGGTCCGGCTGGCTTCCGGTCTTGGTGCTGGCTCCGGTGAAAAATTCAGATGCGCTTCCTCGGTCTGCATCATTGCGCGCTCGGCGTGCAATGATGCGCGCTCTTCGCGCCAGTTGCGCCAGCGTTCCAGCAAAGAGACGATCTGAAGCCAGCGCTGCTCGAGGTTTTCCTTGAGAGTCCAGAAGCTGATCGCGGAAGCGAAGTAGAGACCTGCCAGGGCCAATACGCTGGAGACGACCCATGCTCCCTGAAGATTGAGATAATTCACGAGCAGGCCAGCCATGAGCCTGCCGGTCACACCCTCGACCGGAACCAGATGCAGCCAGCGCCAGTGCCAGGGCAGGAGGCCGAAGACCGCAGGCACGAAAAGCGAGGCAAGCGCGATGCCGGTCCAGCGCAGTACCGGCGAGGTGCCAGGGCGCGAGCGCATCCAGGTCCAGCCGATACCGCCGAGCCACAAAGGAAGTAAGAAAGCCGTGAAGCCGAACCACTGCAGCAGAAGGTCGCTGATGAAAGCGCCGAAAAGCCCGATCCAGTTGCGCGCAGCGTGCACGGCGGCAGGATCGGCAGACGTGTTTAACGATGGATCCGTTGCATGATAGGTGGCAAGAGCCAGGAAAGCCAGCAGCGAGACCAGCAACAGCATCAGCCCCAGAAAGATGTTCAGGGGGCGGCTGCGCGTGGGCGAAAGGACGATGCGAATCGGCTTCATGGCAAGGCGCTTCCGTTCCCTGGCCGGCTGCGCACGCAGCTCGACGGACAAGCCGCGGGAGCGGGCACAATCCCAGAGCAGATTTTATTATCTCTGGATAAAACGCGAAATCCGGGCAAAACCGAGCAAAACTGGACAAGGAGGAATCAGGGTGCCAACCCCTGAAGAAGGTGTCGTAATGATTCAGGGCGGGCCAGCGGCATCCATGCGCGGCTGCGCACCGGCTATTGCAGCTCGATGCCGTAGACGGGAACGCCTTGATCCAGCTTGTACACCAGCGCTTCGGCGCGCCAGGCGTAATCGGAATCGGCAAAGTGCTGTTTGAGCCGGGTGGCGAGCTCGCGGGCGTGGTTGTGCGCCTCGTCGGCTTTCTTGTCGCTGTTATCGGCCTGGAACATGTTGACGAGAACAGCCATGCGATAGACGGCCTGGTAGAGAGCCTGTGCGGTACGGGGGCCGTCAGGATATTCGTCCGCATACTTTTCGTAGTATTCCGATTCTTTTTCGGGACACTGTTCGGAGCCCTGCCAATCGCCGCAAAGCTTGTTATCGATAAGGTCGAAGGCGGCGAGTGCGGCCCACCGGGTGCGCGGATAGAGTTTGATGACTTTCTTCAGATTGTCCTCGTCCATCTGCTCGCGCATATAAGGGTCTTTTTCGTGGGCGGAAGGGCGCGTGGAGGCGTCGGCTTTTTCCAGTTGCCATTGAATGTCGGCGGCGCGCCATGCGGCCTCAGCCGCCAGCGGTGAGTTGGGGAACATTTCAATGAGCCGGCGATAAAGCAGGCGGGCGCTGCTCGCCGCGTTGGCGGGACCGCGCGGATCGGAGGCAAGCTCCTCCTGGTTAGCTGCTGCTCCCATCAGGACCTGGTCGCCGTCAGGCGTGCTCTCTTCGACGATGCCCTTGGCTTCGATCCAGCCGGAGATGGGCGGCGGCGTCTCATCGCTTCCGAATTCGGGAGTGTCTTTCGAGCGTTCTTCCTCAATATCGGTATTGGCGTAGACGCGCATCCACGGGCCGCTTTTTTCCGCAACCACCATCTCGCGGCCGATCTGCACCTTATCGACTCTTTGCGCGCCCGCGTCGGGAGAGATGTAGAGATTGGTGATGCGCAGGACTGTCGCGCGCGGCCCGGCCATGGGCTTGACCGGCTGCTGCGGCTTTTTGTCGGCGCGAAGCGGCAAAACGGCATACAGCAGCAACCAGGCCAACGCGGAGATGTGGTGTTTCCTCACGCAAAGAATCATAGCCGAACGACGCTAATGTGTGCATTCCGTGAGCACTTCGGCCAGCAGCGCGGGATCGACGTTGCCGCCGCTGACAATGGCGACGGCTTTCCGGTAGGGCGGCAATTCGTTCACGTGATAGAGCAATGCGGCTGTGGCAACGGCGCCGCTGGGTTCGGGGACGAGGCGGGTTGTGGCGACGATGGCGCGCATGGCGGCGCGAATTTCGGCCTCAGTCACCGTCACAACACCATCGACAAAGGCCTGAATGTGCGCGAAGTTGCGCTGGCCCACGTTCTGTGTGCGCAGGCCGTCGGCAATGGTGCGGCTGGTGAGCTCGGCCGGCCAGGTGATGATGGAGCCGGTGCGGAAGCTTTCTGCCGTATCGGCGGCGAGCTCGGGCTCGACGCCGAAGACGCTGGTCTTCGGATCCATCTGCCTGACGGCCGCGGCGACGCCGCTCAGCAGGCCGCCGCCGGAGACAGGCGACAGGACAAGATCGACGTCGGGAAGGTCTTGGACGATTTCGAAGCCGCAGGTGCCCTGGCCGGCGATGATCTGCTCGTCGTCATAGGGTGGAATGACCACATAGCCGTGCTCGCGGACGAGTTCTTCGGCTTTCGCGAGCCGCTCGCTGGAAGCCGGACCCACATCGACGATCTCCGCGCCCAGCGCGAGGGTTGCAGCACGCTTGATGGCTGGCGCGTTCGAGGGCATCACGATGACCGCTTTACATCCCGGCGACGAGGACCTGTCGCCCGGAGCCCCGTACTTTGCGCCCACTTCGCGTGCGGCGTAAGCCACGCCCTGCGCGTGATTGCCGCTCGAATAAGTGATGACGCCGCGCGCGATCTGCTCTGGCGAGAGCTGAAGAATTTTATTGGCCGCGCCGCGGATTTTGAATGCGCCGATAGGCTGCAGGCTTTCGGCTTTGAGCCAGACCTCGCGGCCCGTGCCGCGGCTGGCAATGCCGGGAAAGGGCGCGCGCACCAGGGGAGTTTTAAAAGCAATAGGCGCAATGCGCGCGGCTGCCGCGCGAATCTCGTCGATGCTTACGAGCGTTTGTGCGGCTGTGCTCATATCGAAGGCCTCGTGGTTACGGTTGGCGCAATTCTGTAAGGCTATTCGTAGGCCAGCGCGTCGATGGGATCTTTGCGGGCGGCCATCGAAGCCGGGTAGAGCGCGCCGAGGAGCGATCCGGAAAAGGCGATGCCCGAGGCCTGCGCCAGCCAACGCGCGGTGATCTCGAAGTGTTGCGTCGGGAAGAGATGGAAGAGCAAAACCCGCACGCCGAATGTGCCCACAATGCCAACGAGGACGCCGACTACGGCCAGCACGGAGCATTCGCGCAAAACAACGGTCACAATCGTTGGCTTCGATGCCCCCATGGACTTCAGAATGCCGATTTCGCGTGTGCGCTCGAGAACCGCCGTGTACATCGATTGAAAGATCACCAGGAAGCCGATGATCACGGCAATGCCGGTGATCACGTTCAGCGCGATGTTAAAGCCCGGGATCTGTTCGGGGGTCATCAGCGAGAGCCACTCCTCCATGGTCTGCACGGGGTAGTCTTCAAGGCCGCGCGTCGCGTGAATCTCGTGGATGACGAGCTGCTCGCTAGCCGGATCGTCGCACTTGATGTAAAAGATGGAGGCTTTGTCCGGGGCGCCTGTGAGGTTGTCCATTGTGTCGAGGGGCAGAAGCTTCCGGCCGCCTTTGCCGTGCTCTACGATGCCGGAGATCCGGAAGGCGTGTCCGTATAACTCCATTGTGCTGCCCACGTGGTAGCCGCCGTTGGAACGGGCCGCGACATCGTCGATAACCATGTCGTATGGGCCCTGAAAGGGCCCGCCGGTGACGAATATGAAGGGTTTGAGCGCGGCATAACTGGGATAATCGATCCCGTCGATTACCTCGACCGTACCCTTTGTGGAGAGCGACTGGTTCACCGGAGAGACCACGGCGACATGCGGCAGGCGGCGTAACACGTCGGCGAATTTAACGGGCATGGTCGCGCCGCCGATGCCGTTCATGTAGCTGGCGCCGGAAGGACGCATCATCAGGTCGGCGCCAATGCCGTTGGTGCGCTGCTTCTGATCATTGAGCATCCCCATGAAAATGCCGACGATCGAGAGAATCATGATGACCTCAATGGCCACCGCGAGAACGCTGATGATGGACCGCAAGGGACGGTGAAGAAGATTCGCGAAGATCAGCTTGTTCATGCTCACAACCCTGGCCGCGTCCTGAATTCGCGCAGCCATGTGGATAGGCTAACAGCCGCACATTTCTATGGACGAACCTCGCTGCCCGCGGGAGAGAAGTTTTGGCAGTCTGGCGGCTGGATTCGCGGCTCCCTGGCTCCTGGCGGGTGAACTTTCGGTGACCGCCCGGCGATCCACAGTCCCAAACTGAAACAGGTGCGTTCCAGACTCATGATAACAAAGGTTCTACCCCTAAAGTTCTTTGACCCGAAATGGAGAGTGGAGTTATTGTGGTTGTGGAAATCTCTTTAGGTATCGGTCTCTTGCATTGTTCTTTGCGGGGCCGATCCTGCTAGCTGATTGACTATGGGAAGTTTTGGCGAAGATTTACGCACCGAGCGGCTTTCCCGGGGCGTGGCGCTTGAAGACATCACGGCTGTGACCAAGATCAGCCAGCGTCATCTGCTTGCGCTGGAGCAGGATAGATTTCGTCTTCTCCCCGGTGGCATCCTGAACAAAGGGATCGTGCGCGGCTACGTGGGAACGCTCGGCCTCAATGAACGCGATTGGACCGAGCGGTTCCTCAATGCCTACAGGGCTTCAGGGCAGGCGACCGACGAGGATCAGGGATGGACAGCCTTTGCCTCCAACGTGGGCAAGGCACGCATCCAGCGCCACGAAGCCCTTGAATTGAGGCTGCGATGGGCGGGGGCCGGTGCGCTTCTGCTGGCGGTAACGGTTCTCGGTTTCTTTGCGGTGCGATATATCGGCGTTCGCTCGCACTGGTGGCCAAGAGTGTTGCCTTTTCACGCCGTTTCCGCAGCGGTTTACCCGCTTGGAGCCATCCTGGGCGCAGCTCTATCCCACCTTTTCTGAGCGGCGCCGGTCTTCGGAAGCTACTCAGCTTAATCCTTTATGTAACGCTTGAGCTGGCAATCTTCACCATTCACTGGCATTCTTTGCTCCCGCAGCCGGGGCAAAGTACCATAGATAAGAACACCCCGAGGACGAAGTACGCCTGCGCAAGCAGGGGCTAATATCCCTAAAGTGAGAAGGAGTGGAAGTTGAGCGACCGATTTTTATTTACCTCAGAGTCTGTGACAGAAGGCCATCCCGATAAGATTGCAGACCAGGTATCCGACGCAATTCTCGATGCCTGCCTGGAGCAGGACCCCTATAGCCGCGTGGCCGCCGAAACGCTGACCGCAACCGGTTTGGTTGTGATCGCAGGCGAGATTACCACGAAAGCCTACGTAGATTTCCAGGCCCTGGTGCGCGGGGTGGTAGCCTCGATCGGCTACGACAATGCACTCTACGGATTCGACTCGAACACCTGCGCTGTGATTTCGAGCATCAACAAGCAGTCCGGCGATATTGCCCAGGGCGTAGATACGGGCGGCGCGGGCGACCAGGGCATGATGTTCGGCTATGCTGCGAACGAGACCCCGGAGCTGATGCCGGCGCCCATCTCGCTGGCCCATAAACTCACACGCCGTCTGACCGAGGTGCGCAAGAACGGCAAGCTGTCCTATCTGCGGCCCGACGGCAAGAGTCAGGTGACGGTGGAGTACGACGAGAACGGCAAGCCCGCGCGCATTGACGCGGTGGTGATTTCGAGCCAGCACGCAGAGAGCGTGAGCAATGAAGAGCTGCACGCCGACATCCTCAAGCATGTGATCCAGGCAGTTCTGCCCGCGAAGTGGCTTGACGAGCACACGAAGTACCACATCAACCCGACGGGACGGTTCGTGATCGGCGGACCGATGGGCGATACGGGCCTGACGGGCCGCAAGATCATCGTGGACAGCTACGGCGGCGCGGGCCGGCACGGCGGCGGCGCGTTTTCGGGCAAGGACCCGACCAAGGTCGATCGCTCGGGCGCTTACATGGCGCGCTATATCGCCAAGAACATCGTGGCCTCCGGATTGGCGGAAAGAGCGGAGGTGCAGCTTGCCTATGCCATCGGCGTCGCCGAGCCGGTTTCGGTCCTGGTGGACACGTTCGGCACCGGCAGGCTGAGCGGCTCGGCTATTACCGCACTGGTCCGCAAAAACTTCTCGTTGACGCCCAAGGGCATCATTGAGAGCCTGAACCTGCGCCGGCCAATCTACCAGAAGACGGCTGCCTATGGGCACTTTGGCCGCACCGAGCCCGAGTTCACCTGGGAAGCCACCGACAAAGCTGCGAAGCTGGCTGAGCAGGCCGGAGTAACGGCAGGGGCTGCGAAGTAAGACCTGCGCCACGACCCAACGCGATTTTTTCCACCCCATTTTTCGCAACGGTTTTAGCGAAGAATGGGGTTGCGTTTTTGCCTTCCCCGTGCACGTCGATCGGTCTGCAGCATCTCGACAACGCGGTCTCCTTGGTCGTGAAGGCACGAAAGGAGAGGCCGGTTCAACAGAAAGAAAGCCGCAGCGCGATGGAATCACACCCAGGCAGCGCGTCCGTGAATTTGAGCGCCCACTTCCCCTGTTGCGTCTCCCCGTTGTAGCATTTTCACGTATGGCCGGGATTTTCCGGTCTGCTCTACGAGGCACTGGAAATCCATGAACCAGACAAGTTCGCCTGCAGGCGACCATCACGTGCGGCGCTCGATCTCACCGAACGGCTTTACGCTGATGGAACTACTGATCGTTATCGCCATTATTTTGATTCTGATGTTGATGGCCATCCCGACGATCGGCGTGATGAAAAAGCACGCCAACGATGTTTCAGCGATCAATTCACTGCGCGCCATTACACAGGCGGAGATTCAGTACGAATCGACGTATCCTGCCAATGGCTACGCTTGTTCGCTGGCGGCTCTGGGCGGCGATCCGAGTTCCGGACCTCCGACGCCGCAGGCCGCGCAGTTGATTCAGAACGATCTGGCTTCGGGTTATAAATCGGGCTACGTCTTCAACATTACGAATTGCACGAAGGTGACGATCAATAACACGGACCGCATCACCGGTTATACGTTGACCGCGGTTCCGCAGGCTGTAGGCAAGACCGGCGATCGCGGGTTCTGCACCGATCAGTACGGTGGTTCACCCAAGTACGATCCCACCGGCGGCACCAACTGCACACAACTCCTGCAATGAACCTGGCTCGCACGATGCGGCGGAGCGGCCTGCTGCTGACGGCAGCGCTGTTTTCGATCGGTGTTTCCGTCCGCGGACAGGCGCCGTCCGCACAGGCGCTGGCCCAGCGCGTAGACCAACACTACGATCGCCTGCACTCGCTCAAGGCGAGCTTCTCCGAGACTTACGCCGGCCTGGGGATGAACCGCACAGAAATCGGGACACTGTTGCTCAGTAAGCCGGGCCGGATGCGATGGGATTACAGCGCCCCGGCCGGCAAGCTGTTCCTGATCGACGGCAAGTATGCGTGGTTTTACACTCCCGGCGACCCACAGGTGCAGCGCATTTCAGCCAAGGAGTTGGATGATCTGCGCTCTCCGCTGCGTTTTCTGCTGGGGCATACAGAGCTCGAGAAGGAGCTGGCCGGTCTCCATTTGGCGCCGGGACCCACAGGGCACGGAGAAGAAGTGCTCATCGGGCAGCCGAAAGGACAGGAAAAGCGCGTAAGCCGCATCACGTTGGCGGTCACACCCGATGATGGCGCGATCGAGGCCATCGAGATCGACGAAACCGACGGCGCAATTACGCGATTCACCTTCACGAACCAGCAACCCGACGCCCCGATTCCACCCGATACCTTCCGGTTCGCGCCGCCGGCGGGCGTGCCGGTCGTGGATGAGCTCCCGCCCGTTTAGAACAGCTCCCGAATGAATGTCGACTTTTTAAAAGTCTTGTAGGGTGGCGTCCGCCGCGGCGGACGCCACTGGGCGGGCGTGCTTTCGGACTATACCCATTTGGGAACTGCTAAGAGTTTTCTCATCCGGAGCGTGTAAGACAAGCGACTTGCGGCATGTAAGACGTGTAAGACATGTAAGACATCGAAACAGCTACTGTCGGACGCGAGGTCCTACCGGTGTAAGGCGCAGGTTGATTGAGGTCCCACATCGAGCCGCAGGCGGATTTTAAGGGAAATTATGGCAAAACCAGAGAAGCGATGTCCTGTCGCATAGGATTCGAGGTCGACGCCTCTTGAGGCCGCGCCGATTTGAGCGGGTGCTCCTCTAGGAGCAGTTTTCCAGTTAAGTTAATATGTGGCCCGGCAAAGAAAGAGATATGAGTTTGGAAAGCGCGTCGCACTTAAAGCTGAGCTGACGAGCCGAGCGAGATCTTACTTGCCCGGCTTGGCGGGAGCGCTGACCGGAGGAGCGGATTTGACGCCTTCCAGTACGGAATGAGAGCCGGTGGCGCGCTGGAAGAGAATGACCAGTGCAAGAGACGTGCACATAAAGATAACAGCCGACCAGGTAGTGAGGCGCGTAAGTACGTTGGCCGCAGCACGAGGCCCGAAGGCGGTTTGTGAACCCTGGCCGCCAAAGGCGCCGGCCAAATCCGCTGAACGGCCCTGCTGGATAAGCACGATGCCAATCATAAACAGGCAGACGATCACATGAACGACGATCACGAAATAGAACAGAATCTGCATGAGCTAACTGCTTTCCACGGTATTTCCGGATGATTGATATGGCCGGAATGCCGGATAGAAGAATCTTTGGTGCGGAAGGCGGGACTTGAACCCGCATGCCGTGAGGCGCCACCCCCTCAAGATGGTGTGTCTGCCAATTTCACCACTTCCGCACGGCGAACCTTCTAAGTATAGCAAAAAGAGAGGTGCGCAGTTCAGGGAGAGCCGAGCGCCTTGAACCGGCGGGGATGGGCGGCATGGGTATACACTCGTGGCAACTTATGCGTCATATCACTACGTTGCATCCACTGTTTTTCGCAGCGATTCCGGGCCTGGTTTGGGCTCAGACAGGGCTCCGCATCACGCAATACCTATGACATCGAAAACGCAAAATCCTGATGATGTGCAGAAGTCTGCGCTTGTGATCGATTCCCATGCCGATACAGCGCAGCGGTTCCTTGATGAGCGCTTCGATCTTGCCGATCCGCTCGACGGCGGCAACTTCAATCTCGAATCGGCGCGCACAGGCAACCTGGGTGCAGAGTTCTTTGCCATTTGGGTGGCCCCGTTGCGCTACAAAGGCCGGTATGCGCGCCGCACGCTGGAACTGATCGATGCGGTGAAACAGCAGGTTGCAAAGCACTCCCATCAGATGGAACTCGTGACCTCCGCGGAGGGAGTAGAGCAGGTGCGCGGCGAGCATAAGTTTGCCGCGCTGGTGGGCATCGAGGGCGGCCACTCGATTGAGGACTCGCTCGGACTGCTGCGGCAATATTACGCGCTGGGCGCGCGCTACATGACGCTGACGTGGAATAACTCGAATGGATGGGCGGACAGCTCAGGAGATATCGACGATGCGAGTGTGCCTCATACCAGGGAGGGATTGAGCGAGTTCGGAGAGGACGTTGTCCGCGAGATGAACAGGCTGGGGATGATGGTGGATGTGTCGCATGTGTCGGACAAGACGTTTTACAGGACTTTGATCATCTCGCGGGCGCCGGTGATTGCATCGCACTCGGCGGCGCGAGCGCTGTGTGATGCGCCCCGCAATCTGACCGACGATATGCTGCGGGCGATCGCGAATTCAGGAGGGGCGGATGCAAGAGGCGGCGTTGTGCAGGTAGTTTTCTATTCGGGATTCATCTCGCAGGCGTATCGTGATGCGCTCAAGAAGATGCAGCCGCAGATCGAGAAAGCTATGGCCGATGCCGAGGCGCAAGCCGCGTCCGGGAATCGGCCGTTTACCTATCAGCAGGAGACGAGGATCCGGCGCAGTTGGATGGACCGCATTCCGCGCCCGCCGCTCTCCATGTTGATCGATCATATCGATCACATCGCCAAGGTTGCGGGCATCGATCATGTGGGTCTGGGATCGGATTTCGATGGAGTCTTTGGGCAACTGCCTGAAGGCATCGATTCGCCGGCGGATTTGCCGAAGATCACAGCAGCTTTGAGGGCGCGGGGTTATTCGGCTGACGATTGCCGGAAGATTCTGGGCGGGAATCTGCTGCGCGTGTTGCGCGAGGTAGAGGCAGTTTCGGAATCGTGAGCCCTGCGGTGGAAATGCTTATTCGCCGGTGCGGATGATTTTGAGGGTCATCTTTGTCATGGCTGTATAGGTCACATCGACGTAAGGGCCTTGCTGCTGGGTAGAGAAGTGCTTCGCGTCAGTGTCAATGTGGACGCTGAGATCCGGCAATGTCCATTGCGCGGATTGTACGTTGGCGGCGGCGAGTCCCGGCGCACTGATGCGAAAGCTGACGTCGCCATTGGCGGTGATGATGATTCCGCTTTTATCGGCGGAGGCATCGATCACCGGACAACGGGTGAGCTGAATCCAGCCGATCTTGTCGGAAGCCTGCCACTGTACTGTGACGGGGTGAAACTGGCTATGCGCGTCTACATCCTTCGTGTGGCCTGTAATCTCGCCGCCGTAGATCACTTCGTTG
>JASHQE010000311.1 GCA_030037705.1 Acidobacteriaceae bacterium
CGCCGTGCCGCAATTCCGAGTAGTTGGCGCGCACGTCCACGCGCGGCAGCAGCCGAAACAAGAAGAGCGTGCCGTCGGTAAAGTACACCTCCAGCGACTGCCAGTCCGGCGCCTGGACGTAGTGGATGTCGATATAGGCTACGGTCTTGCCCGCAGCCTCGGTAAAGTTGATGATGCCGGGGCGCGGTCGCGGTGGATAAAGAGCAGGCCGTACCGGCACATCCGGTTCCATGTCCAGCTCATCCAGTTTGGAGCGGGTTTTCTTTTTGTGGTTTGCGCGGGGAGTGGGTCGGTGGGTATTTTTAGAAACAGCCATGGCATTGCCTTTCTTCTGAAAAGGTGATGGTGGTCAGGGATACGTCGGTGTTCGTTGCACTGACGTGTCCCGCTTCGTGTTGTCCAGAACCGGTAGAAACAACTACCAGATTCCGATGATGGAGACTGTAACAGAAGATTTGGGTCGGCGCTAGGAAAAATCACGAAGAAATTGAGAATATATTTTCCGGGCTGAAACGGTACGCGGGTGCCCCACCCCAGCACTGTCATCCTGAGCGAGTCGCCGCGGCGACGAGTCGAAGGATCTGCGGTTGCTCTTGGCGAAGCTCAAGGCTGGAAACGACGATGCTTTGACATCTTTGATGAGCGTATTGTCCGTCGCGCTGCGAGACGAACCGCAGATGTTTCGACTCTCCGCCGCGGCGGACCGCGGCGGACTCCGCTCAACATGACAGCGCTTGAATGATCGGGCTGAAGCCGGGTGCTCCGGAGCCTGCCCTGAGCGTAGTCGAAGGGTCTCGCTTCTGAGACCTGGGAAAGCACAGCAACTGACCTATCCGCTGTCATCTTGAGCGAAGTGGAAGAGCAGGCTTTCGGATCGGTCGCCGCGGCGACTCGTCAATGGGCTTGGCACCGTCTGCAACTTTGTATCGGCATAAGCCGTAGCGCGAGGGTCGAAGAATTCCGTTATCCGAATCGAGACCCGGGGCACCCAAAGGTAGTACTTAATCAAACGGTCAGAGACCTGGTCCGGGTGAGCATGCTCATGCCAAATCCTTTTCCGACCTGCTTTTGCTTGAGCTCGCAAACGGCCATTCATCAAGCCGCCGCGCGCGGAGCAGGTAAAGCACAGAGCCACTAACCGCGATTCCGGCGGCCACCGCGAGCCCGCCCAGCGCATGAGGACGATAGATCAGCAGCAAGAGAAATCCCGCTATCGCCGCGAGCGGCGGCAAGGGATAGAGCGGAATCCGGAAGGGCCGCGCCAGCCCGGGCCTTTGCGTGCGCAACAGCATTACGCCGAATTGTTGCAGCAGAAATTGCAACAGGATGCGCGTGATCACCAGCATCGTGATCACCTGCGTGAGCGAGAAAAAGCAGAAGCAGCAAGCAACCACTCCCAGCGCCACCAGCGAGCGATGCGGAATCCCATGCTTCGGGTGAACAGCGGCGAGAAACCGGAAGTAGTTGCCATCGCGCGCCGCGGCGTACGGCACGCGCGAGTAACCGAGCAGCAGCGAAAAGACAGAGGAAAACGCCGTCCACACGATCAGCGCTGCGATCAAATAGCCTGCCCACTGTCCCCACGCTGAGCGTGCAATGTCGGCCACCAGCTGCACGCGCAGCGCGGCGCTCTCAGCAGTATGCGTTGCAGCATCGCGCAACGAGGGCAGCGCAGCGAGGTTCATCAAGATGTAGAACGCGGAGACAAAGAATACGGAAAGCAGAATCGATCGCGGAATCGTCCGCTCCGGCTCGCGCACCTCGCTGCCCAGGAAGCAGATGTTGTAGTAGCCCCAGTAATCGTATGTCGTGATCAGCGTGGCCTGCGCAAGGCCGCTCAATGCAAGAGCCGCAGATGGCGCGGGCGCCGCGGGCCAATGCCAGCCTCCGGTTGCCGCGGCATGAGCAAATCCTGAAACGATCACGCCCGCAATCGCGGCCAGAACTCCACCAAAGAGCACCCAGGCCATCCCGGTAATCACGCTCAACCTGCGATATAGAAGCCATGTCACCAGGAGACACGTAGCAGCAGCGGCAACGTTGGAGTCATGCAGCGCGGGCCACGCCGCAACCGGCGCCGAATCAAATCCCGGCCAGAAGACGCCAAGAAATCCCGACAAGCCAATGCATCCCGACGCGATCGAAAGCGGTGCTGTGAATCCCACCTGCCAGACATATAAAAAACTCAGCCAATTTCCTGCGCGCTCGGGCCCATAGATCTCCCGCAGAAAGGCGTAGGACCCTCCGGCCTGCGGAAACATCGCGCCCAGCTCGGCCCATACCAACCCGTCGGCCACGGCGATTGCCGCTCCCGCCACCCACGCCCACACTGAAAGCCGGTATCCCGCCGCCGCAATGACCAGCGGCAGCGTGATGAACGGCCCCACGCCGATCATCTCCAGCATGTTGAACAGTACAGCCGAGCGCAGCCCGACTCTGCGCTCGAGTTTTCCGGTGCTCGCGGATGTGTGTAAAGAAAAGGACATGCGGCCTGCGTGCTCCACGGATTGTACACTGATACCGAATATGTTCCCCAATAGGAGATTGCATCGAACAGCAGCGTTCATAGCTATCGCCGGGCTCATTCTGCTGGACATGGGCTCACCGGCCGCACAGCAGCCTGCAGCGCAGCCAGGCGGCGCAGCCGGAAACGAGATTGCCGGCATTCCGCACTCCGAGCCAGAGGTGAACGCGCTGCCGCTGCCCGAGGACCGCGGCCAGGCCGCTCTTGTGCGGGTGCTGAAAGAATTGGGAACTACGGCCAGCGTGATGGTCATCGTTGCGCACCCTGACGACGAAGATGGCCCGTTGATGACGTATCTCTCGCGTGGTTTAGGCGCGCGTGTTTCGTCCCTGACGCTAACTCGTGGCGAGGGCGGTCAGAACGTCATGTCGGCTGATGAAGACGACGCGATGGGGCTGATTCGCACCAACGAGCTTCTGAAGGCCGACGAATATTATGGCGCAAAGCAGTTGTGGGGAACAGAAGCCGATTTCGGGTTTTCGAAGACGCAGCAGGAAGCCTTTCAGCAATGGACCCACGAACGCGTCCTCTATGACGCAGTGCTGGCCGTACGCAAGGAGCGGCCGCAGATCGTCATGTCTACGTTTATCGGCGGCATCACCGACGGGCATGGGCAACACCAGGTCTCGGGCGAGATTGCGCAGGAAGTTTTCAAGGCCGCGGCCGATCCCAAGGTATTTCCCGAGCAGCTTAAGGATGGAGTCGAACCGTGGCAGGTGCAGGCCGTGTACTCGCACGTGCCGTTCGCGCGGGTGAGTAACGGGATGATGTTCGACTACGCGACGGGAAAATCGGCGCCCGCGCGGTTTCACAATTACATTACCGGCGCGTGGACCACGGACCCTCCTTCCGCCGACGTAACGGTTCCGGTGGGCACATGGGACCCGGTTCTTGGACGTACTTATGTGCAGATTGCGCGCGAAGGATGGGGCGAGCAGAAGTCGCAGAACGGCGGCGCGAATCCGGCGCTGAGCGGACCAGCCGAGTCAAGCTATCACTTGTGGGGCGTGACGGCGGCGGCAACTGCGCCGGCGGGAACGAAGGGTGAGAACGACGATCTCTTCCACAACGACAAGGTCCGGATTGACACGAGCGTCGCTGGACTGGCGCGGCTTGCAGGTGCGAATCCGCCCGCTTGGCTCGTGGATGGCCTGCGGCAGATCGACGATGGCCTGAAGGTATTGCAACCCGAGTGGTTCACGCAAGACCGGATCGGTTTTGCTCACAAGCTCACACCTCTCTATCGATGCGCGCTCGATTTGTATCATCAGACGTCTTCCAGCAATCTCGATGCGCAGGCCAAGGCCAGTCTGCTCTTCGAGCTCGGCGCGAAGGTTGAAGAGTTCCAATCCGCGCTGAAAGATCTGCTCGGTCTGGATCTGGCCGCAATGGCGGCGAACGGCGGCGGCCGTATGGACAGTGGATCGATTGCAAGCAACGCAGCCGACGAGGCGGGCCGTAGCGTCTACCCCGGAGAGGTATTTCAGGTGCGGGTACACGCGGCACAGGCCAACAGCGAGACGCGCCTGAAAGCGGTTTTTCTCAAGAGCGCGTCCGGCAGCGATTGGGGGATCGAAGAGGCCAGTGGCTCCATCGATGCTGCGTCCGCCGCTGCGCCAGTGATCGATCAGACTTTCCGCGTGCAGGTCCCTGAAGATGCAAAGCCCACCGAACCATATTTCACGCGTCCTTCTCCGGCGCAGCCGTACTACGATATCGCAAACCCCGCCTGGCGGTTGCATTCGTTCGCGCCATATCCCTTGTCGGCGTGGGCCGAGTTCAGCTTCGATAACCTCCCTATCCTTCTCGGCGAAGTGGTGCAGACGCTCCAGCGTGTGACTGGCGCTGGCGGTGTCTATGAGCCCCTGGTTGTTACGCCGGCTATCGGAGTACGCGTGGAACCGGAGGCGCGCATTCTGCCTTTGGATGGTTCAGCACTGCCGGTGCGCGTGACGATTCATGCGCAGTTGGCCGCCGAAGGGGCAGTCCAGCTAAAGCTGCCCTCGGGCTGGCGTTGCGAACCAGAGGAGGAGACATTCCATTTGAAGAGCGCCGGAGATGCGGAGCCGCTGATTTTTTCGGTGACTCCAGCCGACGGCGAATTGAGGGCATATACCATTCAAGCCATTGCCCGCTCGGGCGGCCGCGTCTACCAAACCGGTTGGCAGAGCATCGGCTATCCGGGACTGCGGCCGTATAACCTTTACAGTCCGGCGGAGCTGAAGACGCGCAAGGTGGATGTAAAGGTGGCTCCCGGCCTCAAAGTGGCGTATGTCATGGGACCTGGCGATCATGTTCCTGAAGCCATCAAAGAACTGGGGATCGTGCCCCATCTGTTGACCGGCGAAGAATTGAAATCCGCGGACCTCTCTGCATGGAACGTGATCGTGATTGGAATTCGCGCATACTCCACGCGGCCGGAACTTGCCTCTGTTCAACCGCAGCTCAACGAGTTCGTCGAGCGCGGCGGAACGCTGGTAGTGCAATACCAGAGCGAAACGTTTCCGGCTCCGTTCCCGCTGGCCATGGGCCGCACGCCGGAGCGCGTGGTCGATGAGCGGTCAGAGGTCGAGATACTCGATCCCTCCAACCCGCTGCTCTCCTGGCCCAACAAGATTACGTCGGCGGACTTTGACGGCTGGGTGGAAGAGCGAGGTCACTCTTTCCTCGATACCTGGGATCCCAGGTACACCCCGCTTACCGAAACCGCCGACGCGGGTCAAGATCCGCAACGCGGCGGATTGCTCGTCGTCCATGCGGGCAAGGGAACATATATCTACGTAGCCTACGCGCTCTATCGCCAGTTGCCGGAGTTAGTGCCCGGGTCCTATCGAATTCTGGCGAACTTGCTCAGCGCAGGCAAAGAATAAGTAGCGCAGGAGAGACAATCACCGCATCGGAGATACAGAAGTGAGAAGCAGGCATAGAGCAAGCTGTTGTTAAAGGAGGATAAATTTGCGCGGTTTTCTTGTACTTAGGGCCGGATAAATAGCTCTGTGAAAAATATGTGAATTCGTCAAATATTCATCTGATTCTGCCAATCTTGGATTTGGAAGCAGAAATACAGGTGACCAGGAGTTGAAGGCTCACCCGGCTTTCAGGGTCTTGCTCTGTGCGCCGACGGGAGATGCTGCGCAATCCAGTGCAATGTTTTCACCGTGCGAGAACGCAGCCTGTTTCATCCATCGCGTGAGTGTCATTACGATCCAACCGCAACTGAGAGGATAAAGAGAGGCTCAATGAAATTCAAAGTCAGCGCGGCTGCCATGATCATCGCCGCAGCCAGTCTCGCCGTTCCCCAAGCCCAGGCTCAAGCCTCATCATCGGCTCCGAGGCACAAGAAGGCAACAACCCCTCCTCCGCCTTCGGTCGAAGAGCAGATCAATGCGTTGCGCCTGCAGATGCAGACGCAGATCGACACGCTGAAGAGCGACCTGGCCAACAAAGACGAACAGTTGAGGCAGGCCCAGCAAGCGGCAGCCGACGCCCAGGCCGCAGCCGCCAAGGCGCAGGCCGCAGTCGATGCGCAGCAGCAGACATTCACGGAGAATGCCTCGGCTGTTTCTACCTTGCAGGGCACGGTAAACGACCTGAAAGCGAACCAGACCTCACTGGCCACTACCGTCTCCGATGAGACGGCCAACATCAAGAAGATGGTCGTTAACCCAGACGCGCTGTATTACAAGGGCATCACCATTTCCCCCGCGGGCAGCTTTCTGGCTGGTGAAACAGTGTGGCGGAGCGCAGCGACTGGCGGTGACATCAATACCTCGTTCACGGGCGTGCCGCTTGCAAATGCCGAAGCCGCGCAATTGTCGGAATTTCAGGGCAGCGGCCGTCAGTCCCGCGTTGCCATCCGGGCCACAGGCAAGCTCGAGAATATGACATTGACGGGCTACTACGAAGCTGACTGGCTGGGCGCAGGTATTACTTCGAACAACAACCAGTCCAACAGCTACGTAATGCGTCAACGCCAACTGTGGGCAGACGCCGCACTGAACAGCGGATGGGATTTCTCGGCTGGCCAGGGCTGGTCGCTCGCTACGGAGACCACGCAGGGGCTCACCCGCGGAACCGAAATTTTGCCGTCGACTATCGACCCCCAGTACGAAGCCGGCTTCGTCTGGACCCGCCAATACAGTTTCCGAGCAAGCAAATCCGTCAACAACAAGTTCTTCATCGGCTTGTCGGCTGAGAACGCCGAGACACTGAATCCAACCGGTAATGGCATTCCCCTCAACGAGGTCATCGGTTCGGCGGGAACGGGCGGCGGCCTCTACAATGCCACCGCCAATTACTCCTTTAACTATGCTCCCGACTTGATTGCCAAGATCGCGTTCGAGCCAGGTTGGGGCCACTGGGAGGTCTTCGGCATCCAGCGCACGTTTCGTGACCGGATTTATCCCAATGAAACCTGCACCAGTACCACCGTCTCATCAGGTCTCACGACGACGACCTGCACCGGCAATACGACGGGCGCCTACAACGATAAGGAGATCGGCGCCGGCCTCGGCGGCGGCTTCCGTGCTCCTCTGGCCAACAAGAAGGTCACCATCGGCTTAAAGGGCTTGTGGGGCCAGGGCATGGGGCGGTACGGTTCATCGACAATCGCGGACGTCACCATACGTCCCGACGGTCAGCTTTCACCGATTCATGGTTTCTCCGCGCTCAGCACGCTGGAGCTGAATCCGACGCCACGGCTGAATATTTACCTCAACTACGGCGGCGACTACCTGGACCGCGACTACGTGCTCAACGGGACGACGCAGGTCGGCTATGGCGCCAGGAGCGTCAACATGTCGGGCTGCAATACCGAGCCCGTCAATGGCGGCACTTCCAATACGTATGGCGGCGGCGGTACCGGGTTCTTACCCACGGCTCCGAGCAATTGCGGCGGCAACAACAAGGATGTGCAGGAGTTCACGGCCGGCTACTGGTATAACATCTACGCGGGTCCGAAGGGGCGGCTTCGCCAGGGCATCCAGTACAGCTACATCATGCGCTATCTCTGGTCCGGCGCAGGCGGCACTACCAATCCCGGCAACGGAGCTAACGGCACGGACAACATGGTCTTCACCTCGTTCCGCTACTACCTGCCATAAAACGGCAACAAGCGAGACAGCAAGTTATCTGAGGGCAGCCCAATCAGGCTGCCCTTCGATTTTTCTTGCGCAATGATCCGGGCCTTCCCGCAGGATTCTAAAGATAAAGGGCGAATTCAAACTCTCAGATCCCCAGTCAGATCTCCAGGATGACCGGCATGATCATGGGGCGTCGGCCAGTGGATTTCTGGATGAGCCGCTTCAACTCCACACGCACCTTTTCGTTGACCATGCCGTAGTCGCTCTTCTGCTCAGAGCTGAGGCTGTCGAGAGTCTTGAAGACCGTCTCGCGGGCCTGATCGGTAATATCGGCACCGCCGAAGCCGCGCATGATGACCTCAGGAGGGCGCTCTATTTTGCCGGTACGCTTGTTGATGGCCAGCACGGCAAGCACCACCCCATCTTCGGAGAGAATGCGGCGGTCGCGGATGACGAGATCTTCGACGACATCGATGGATGAGCCGGAGTCGATGAGGACGCGGCCGGCAGTAACTTTGTCGCGCTTGCGGGCGTCGTCTTTGTCCAGTTCAAGCACATCGCCATCTTCAATGACGATGGCGTGCTCGACGGCGCCGGTCTCCATGGCGATCTTGGCATGACGGCGCAGGAACCGGTAGTCGCCGTGGACGGGAATGAAAAATTTAGGGCGCACAAGATTGATGAGCAGGCGCAGTTCATCCTGGCTGCCGTGGCCGCTGACGTGGATGAGGCCGCTGGCGCCGTCATCGCAGATCACGTCGGCCTCGCGGCGGTTGAGGTGGTCAATGACGCGATGAATGTTTTTCTCGTTGCCGGGGATGATGCGGGAGCTGAGCACCACGGTATCGCCGGCATCGATGCGGGCATGTTTATGGTTGTCGACGGCGGCTCGGCTGAGCGCGCTCATGGGCTCGCCTTGCGTGCCGCTGATAAGGATCATCAACTGCTCGGGAGGGTAGTCGCGCAACTGGCCGGGATTGATGACCAGCCCGGGAGGGATTTCGATGTAGCCGAGGTCCTGCGCGATCTCAGTGCTATCGACCATGGAGCGGCCGATCACGGCCACTTTGCGGCCATGCTGCCGCGCCAGTTCAAGCGCGATGCGGATGCGATAGATGGACGAGGAAAAGCAACTGAAGAAGAGCTTCTTTTGGGTGCGCGCAAAGACCTCGTCGAGCCGCGGGATCACGGCGCGCTCGCTGGGCGTGTAGCCGGAGCGCTCGACGTTGGTGGAATCCTGTAAAAGAGCCAGCACACCGCGCCGACCGTACTCGGCAAAAGTGTGCATGTCGAAGGCTTTGTCGTCGAGCGGCGTGAGATCGATCTTGAAGTCGCCGGTGTGGATGATGACTCCGGCCGGCGTATCGATGGCCAGCGCGACGCAATCAACGAGCGAGTGCGTGACGCGGATGGGCTCGATGGTAAACGGGCCGATAGTGAATTTTTCCCTGGGCGTGATCTCGATCAGCTCGGTCTCGTCGAGCATCTCGTGCTCTTCGAGCTTGCCCTCGACATAGGCCAGCGTAAATTCCGTTGCATAGACGGGAACCTTCAGCTCGCTCAAGATCCAGGGCAGGCCCCCGATGTGGTCCTCATGGCCATGGGTGAGCAGAATGGCGCGAACATGCTGCCTGTTCTCAACGAGGTAAGAGATATCGGGCACGACGATATCGACGCCGAGCAGTTCCGTTTCCGGGAACATGAGGCCGGCATCGATCACAAGAATGTCGTCTTCCCAACGAACGGCGAGGCAGTTCATGCCGAACTCGCCGAGGCCCCCAAGAGGGATAATTTGCAGCTTGCTGTTTTGCATCCGTTATTTTTGATGCTATCACCCGCTGGGCACGAACGGCTGCGGTGCAAAATCCTTTGCAGCCGTTCGGCGGCTTTGTGCGCGGGTTATTGCGCAGGCTTGGGGTAATCGAGCCGGACAGCCAGGATTTCATAGGCGCGGATGGGGATGCTGACGTGACCGGAGTCGATGGCCAGTGGCTCTCCCTCGGGCTTTTCCAGCAGGTTGGTTTCGATTGCACCGGTTGCGCCAGCAGGAGCGGTGAGCTCGACATTTGCGCTCTTGCCCGCCCACTCGTACAGGTGGAAGATGAGCGCGTCGCTGTCTTCAGCCTTCTTCATGGCGGTCAGCACTACGTCGTCAGGGGTGACGGAAACGAACGAGTGCTCGGCCGGCAGCGATCCATCATGCGCTTCCACCTGCATGGCTGCAAGTTTCAAGTTGAACTCGTAGCCGTGGCGAACGGTCATGGCCTGCTTCCAGTCGCCTGCGTGAGGATAGAGCGCGTAGCTGAAATGTTGATGACCGCGGTCGGCATTCGGATCAGGCGAAGTGGGCGAGCGCAGCAGGCTCAGGCGCAACAGATTGCCAACGGCGTCATAGCCGAACTTTGAGTCGTTGATGAGACTGAAGCCGTGCTGGCCATCGCCCTCATCGGCCCAGCGCAGCGCCGGCACTTCAAAGCGCGCCTTCTCAAAGCTGTTGTTGCGCGTGGAGGGGCGCTCGATGGTGCCGAAGGGAATCTCGTAGGTGGCAAAGGGAGCGGTCGCGGAGAGAGCGAATGCGGATTTCAGCAGGATGTGGGTTTCGTGCCAGTCAATATCATTGACGACCTCGGCTTCATCACTGCCGGTTTCGAGAATGATGTCCTGCACGAACTTCGAATTCTGCCAGGTGCGCGTGACGCGAATGACGCCGCGCATAGGACCGCTTTCGACGACCTGCACCGAATCGGCCTGCGTGAGACGCGTGGGCGGCTGATCGAGCGTGCCGGGATCGATGTTCCAGGCATCGAACTGCTTGGGCAGGTCTTTGAATGCCTGGAGTTCATTGCCGCAAGAGCCTGCAGCCAGGGTTTCAAAGCCAGCCTTCTTGTCATAGAGGCTTGTGATGCAGCCGGTTTTTGGATCAACAACCACGCGCAGATTCGCATCTTCGAGAGTGGTTCCGGTGACCTTCAGATCACTCGGGAAAACGCGGTTGCCGGGGATGACGTGCAGAACCTCATAGCCCAGCGAAGGAATATCGCGCGCTTTGACAAGGAGGTGAAATGTGCTCGTTTTTGCATCTTTTGAGAGCATCTCCGAGGGAAGGATTATGCCGTGCGAATCGAGCACGGAAACTTCGGCGGTCGGGTTGGGCATCTGCACATCGACTTCCACATTGCCGGAGCGGGTCCATCCAAGCGGATTGAAGACCAGAACCGGTACACCTGCTGGAACCTTGGTATCGACGCGTTCAGCCAGCGTGTGCAGCGCCTTGTGCGAGATTTCACGGGTCGCCCAGCGCACATCGTCGAAATCCTTCTGCGCATCGCGGTAAATGACGCCGATCCCGGAGCCGGCGGCGAGGTCATGAAAATCATTGAAGGTGATCTTCTTCCACGCCTCAGTCAATTCAGCGCCCGGATAGGCGTCGCCATCGAGCCACGCGAGAGATGCGTATTTCTCCGCATTCAGCGCCCACTCGGGCGCTTCCCGCAGGTTGCGCTTCATGTGGGCTTGAGTGGTGTAGACGCCGCGGTGGAATTCAAGATACAGTTCGTCATCCCATGTGGGAATGGAGATTTCCCCTTCGGGCGGCGCGGGAGGATACTGATAGCCTTCCGCAATCGTCTTGTAGTTCCAGATCTTCGAATCGGGCGCAACCTGTTTTTCGACGGAAGAAAGATAGGGATATGCGGTGCCGAATTCCATCTTCGGCGCGATCTTATCCGGCTGCATCCAGTGAATGCCCTGGTCGAGCATGTCGCGCGTGGGACCGCCTCCGTGATCGCCGACGCCGTAGAGATCCATCATCGTAGTCATGCCCGGCGCGAAGGTACGCGCCTGCACCAGGTCGGCGGAGAGCCTGGTCGGATCAAGCACCCGGTTTCCGTAGCCGCGCGGAAAGTACGTAAGAACTTTGCTGCCGTCAGGCGACTCCCACCAGAAGAGCTTGAGCGGGAGCTGATTGGTGTCATTCCAGCTCATCTTCTGTGTAACAAAATAATCGATGCCGGATTTTTTGTAGATCTGCGGAAGCTGCCAGTTGTAGCCGAAGGAATCGGGGTTCCAGCCGACCTTGACGTCGACGCCGTAGTGCTGCTGATACCAGCGCTTGCCAAGAAGGATGGAGCGTGCCGTCGATTCGCCGTCGGGAATATTGAGGTCGGGCTCAACCCACATACCGCCGACGACCTCCCAGCGTCCCTCCTGGATGCGCTGTTGGATGGCGTCGTTCATCTCCGGATACTTATCGGCCATCCAGTCGTTGTAAGCCGCAGCGGATTGCGTATAGGTGTAGCCGGGATACTCGTTCATCAGTTGCAGAGCTGTGCCGAAGGTACGCTTGACCACATCGACGGTCTCGGTCCAGGGCCACAGCCATGCGGCATCGATATGCGAGTTGCCGGTGAGATGGAAGGTGGCTTGCTGCAGCAGCGGCTTGAGCGCCGCAAGCGCGGTCTCGGATTGTTTGAGGGACGCATCGAACTGATCCTGATTTCCGGAATCGAGGGCCTTGAGATCGACGGATTCAATTGCTTTTACAAGCGTAGACTCATCGGCGGAGGAATCTTTCGAAAAGCTGGGCACCAGGAAGGCGGCCGAGATGAATTCGTCGTGCAGATCCATCGGATTGGGACGATTGGCGGCAAAATCGACGGACTCCATTGCGCCCTGAAACTGCTTGCTGCCGGTAGTGGCCAGGAGCTTTACGGCAATGAGAATTCGATCGCCGGGCTTCGCGTTGTCGAACAACTCTATCTTCTCAAGGCCCTCGCCCAAGGCCACGCGTCGGCCGTCAAGATAGACAATTTCGTTCACCGCGTCACGGCCCGTGGTGCGTGACAGGAAGGCAAACCAGATCTTTGCGCCGGTGAGATCGTACCCATGGAGAGTTTTCGGGATTTCAAGACGCTGCCGGAACCATACTGCGCCGTCGGAATATTCACTGCCCTGCGTAGCGATAGGCCACGCCGAATCGTCCAGATCAGGACTTTCGCCGTGGGGAAGGT
This sequence comes from Acidobacteriaceae bacterium, assembly GCA_030037705.1. Classification (GTDB taxonomy): domain Bacteria; phylum Acidobacteriota; class Terriglobia; order Terriglobales; family Acidobacteriaceae; genus Telmatobacter. The sequence goes on from JASHQE010000311.1 coordinate 12,615, forward strand.
CACCGGGGTGAACGCGCCACTCGCCGGATGGGAGCCGATTGAGTTGTCCAAGCCGTTCGATGACCTGCTGCGCGGGCTCGGGCAAGGTCTTCATCATGGTCTGCATCTGTTCGGTTGATTGCGCCCACGCGGCGCCATACATATAAGAGACTAGTACCGCAAGAATTCCAATCCTGTTCCTCATTGCCCAATCGGTCCTTTCGTTGCCTCTCCGATTCTAATCGCTCCAGATAAGCATTTCGGCAACAATTATAATCCATGTTTTTAACGCGTTCAGCCAAGTACCGGTCTCGCAATTTTGCGAGATGGCAGAGAAGGGCGCACTATGTGGTTTTGCCGTTTTCTGGAGCAGAATCCGAGCGACTATGCCCACCGCGCATACAAATGCGGAAAAATCCGGCACCCGAAGGCCGCGCTTGTGCGGATGTTTCTATTCAACAAGCACGATGGGGGCGCGCCAGAAGTTGGCTTTCTGCGTAGATGGATCGAGGATCGTAACCTGGCAATCGTACTCGCCGGGCGGAAGGCCGTTGACGCCCAGGCTGAAAC
>JASHQE010000312.1 GCA_030037705.1 Acidobacteriaceae bacterium
AGCAGCGCTTTGTTGATGGCCTTGATGAAATTCTTCTCCGCATACTCAGCGGAAACTTTTTCCGGCAACAGCCCGCGCCGCTTGAGATCGTGGATAGTCTCAATGGCGAGATATGGATTGATGGCGCTGGCGCCATAGCCGATGAGGAGCGCAAAGTGCATCACCTCGCGCGGCTCGCCGCTCTCGATGATGAGCGCAACTTGCGTGCGCTTCTCCTCACGCACCAGGCGATTGTGCACGGCTGCCATGGCCAGCAGGCTGGGAATCGGCGCATAGGTCGCGTCCACGTTGCGGTCCTGCAAAATGAGCAGCGTATAGCCGTTGTCCACAGCGATGGAGGCCCGGTTGCTCAGCTCGTCGAGTGCATGCTTCAGGCCAGCCTCGCCGTCAGCGGCGCGGAAGAGCGCGGGCAGAGTGATGGCCAGCAAATCTCCAGAAGACACGCGGCGCAGCTTCTCTAGATCGCGATTGGTGAGAATCGGATGCGGCAGCTTGAGTGTGTGGCAGTTCTCCGGCGTCTCATCCAGGATGTTGCGCTCCGTGCCGATATAGCTGATGAGCGACATCACCAGCTCTTCGCGGATCGGGTCGATGGGCGGATTTGTCACCTGCGCAAAGAGCTGCTTGAAGTAGTTGAAGAGCGACTGCGGGCGGTCCGACAGGCAGGCGAGCGGCACATCCGTGCCCATCGAGCCCACCGGTTCCTCGCCATTGGCGGCCATCGGCTGCAGCAGAATGCGCAGATCCTCTTCGCTGTAGCCTTGCGCGCGCTGGCGGCGTAGCAGCGTCTCGGGGTTGGGCGCGATGGTGCGCTTTGGCTCAGGCAGCATGTCGAGCGTGACCTGCTGCTCCTTGAGCCACTCCGCGTAGGGCTGACGGCTGGCGAGATCCTTCTTGATCTCCGCGTCGGAGACGATGCGCTGCTGCACCGTATCGACCAGGAACATGCGGCCCGGCTGCAGGCGGCCCTTCTTGCGAATGTCTTCAGCGGGCACTTCGATCACGCCGGCTTCTGAAGCCAGCACGACGAGATCGTCCTTTGTTACGATGTAGCGACCGGGGCGCAGGCCGTTGCGGTCGAGCGTGGCGCCAATCACCTTGCCGTCGGTGAAGGCAATCGCGGCAGGGCCGTCCCATGGCTCCATCAGCGACGCGTGGTACTCGTAGAAGGCGCGCTTGTCCTCGTCCATGTCGGGGTTGCCGGCCCATGCCTCGGGAATCAGCATGGCCATCACGTGAGGCAGCCCACGGCCGGACTGATACAGAAACTCGACGGCGTTATCGAGCGAGGCGGAGTCGCTGCCGCCGGGGATGACCACGGGGAAGAGATCATTGATCTTGTCGCCGAAGAGCGGGCTCTCGAAGACCGACTGCCGCGCGTTCATCCAGCTCACGTTGCCGCGGATGGTGTTGATCTCGCCGTTGTGCGCCACGTAACGGTAGGGGTGGGCTAGCTTCCAGCTTGGGAAGGTGTTGGTCGAGAAACGTTGGTGGATCAGACAAAGCGCACTGGTCACCAGCGGATTCGCCAGCTCAAGGTAGAACTTCTCGATCTGCGGGGCCAGCATCAGGCCCTTGTAGATGATGGTGCGACAGGAGAACGAGGGGACGTAGAACGTTTCCTTGTCCTCGATGTCGGACTCGACGATCTCATTTTCAGTGGCGCGGCGTACGCGGTAGAGCAGGCGCTCGAAGGTGTCCTCATCCATGCCCTCGGGACGGCCGACAAAAAGCTGCTCAATATACGGCTGCGAGTTGCGGGCTTCGCGGCCGATCGCATCTCCGTTCACGGGCGTGTCGCGCCAGCCCAGAACGGTCAAACCCTCTTCCTTGGCAATGCGCTCGAAGACGCCTTCGCACTGCAGGCGGCTGTGGCGTTCTACGGGCAGGAAGCACATGGCCACGCCGTACGCGCCGGCCTCGGGCAGCTTGATGCCGATCTCGGCGCATTCGCGCAGATAAAAGGCGTGCGGAATCTGAATGAGAATGCCGGCGCCGTCACCGGTCTCCGGGTCGCAGCCCGCGGCTCCGCGATGGGTGAGGTTGATGAGCACCTCAAGGCCCTTGCGGATGATCTCGTGGCTTTTTTCGCCACGAATGTTGGCGACCAGTCCCATGCCGCAGGCATCATGTTCATTCTGCGGATGATAGAGCCCTTGCGGTTGGGGTATGCGGAGGCGACGGTTCGTTGATTCCATGGCAGCCTTTTCCGTTGAACGTTGTGATGCGGAATGCCTGCAAGTTGCCCCTGCGCATTGCAAAGACACAGCAACCTTGCGATTTCAGGCTGTTGAAATCGCCCTCTTACGTCTTCAAGAGGTTTTTGCCTGAGCAGGCCCGGCCGCATCCGGGACTTCCTTTATTAATATAACGAAAAATCGCGTAAGCCGCAGAAGTTCCTTCTTGAAAACCCGATCCAGGCCGTGCGCGCCGCCGGAAGACGGAGCCATAATTCTGCTGTTTTGTGCCATATACTGATGGCTGAACAAATGAGCACACAAGACACGATTCTCGTCACAGGCGGGATGGGATTCATCGGTTCGAATTTCATTCTGACTTGGATCAAAGCCAACGGTGCGGCCGTCCTCAATCCCACCTCCGTCGTGAATCTCGACCGGCTGACCTACGCGGGCAATCCCGCCAATCTCGCGGCTCTCGAAGGAAACCCGCGCTATAGCTTTACCCGCGGCGATATCTGCGATGCGGAGCTGGTCGCCAGCCTTCTACGCGAGCATCGGCCGCGGGCGATTGTCCACTTCGCCGCAGAAAGCCACGTGGACCGCTCCATAACCTCTCCGGAGGAGTTCATTCGGACCAACGTGCACGGCACGTTCGTTCTGCTCGAACAGGCGCGGGCTTACTGGAATGGGTTGAGCCCGGCAGACAAAGAGAACTTCCGCTTCCTGCATGTCTCGACCGATGAGGTTTATGGAACGCTGGGACCCCACGATCCGGCCTTCTCTGAAACCACCCCCTACGCCCCGAATAGCCCTTACGCTGCCTCAAAGGCCGGTTCGGATCACCTGGCGCGTGCATACTTCCATACGTTCCATATACCTGTGCTGACGACAAACTGCTCGAATAACTACGGGCCGTATCAATTCCCGGAAAAACTGATTCCGTTGATGATCCTCAATGCGCTCGAAGGCAAGCCGCTGCCTGTCTATGGCGACGGCAAGAACGTGCGCGACTGGCTATTTGTCGAAGATCATTGCGCCGCTATCCGCGCTGTGCTGGAACGAGGCCGTCCCGGCGAGACTTATAACATTGGCGGCAGCAGCGAGAAGGCCAATATCGACGTGGTGCACACGATCTGTTCCCTTGTTGACGAGATGCGTCCCGAGCCAGGATCAGCACCGCGCACCAGGCTTATCACCTATGTGCAAGACCGCCCCGGCCACGACCGGCGTTACGCTATCGACGCGACCAAGATCACACGCGAACTGGGCTGGCAGCCTGCCGAGAAGTTCGAAACCGGGCTGCGCAAGACCGTACAGTGGTATCTCGAAAACAGCGCGTGGATCGACAGCGTGCGCACCGGCGCCTATCGCGAATGGATCGCGAAAAACTACGCCGAGCGGCTCGTACTATAAGTTTATTTTTCTATTGTCCGGAGTTTGAAACTGTCATCCTGAGCGAAGGTCGCTGCGGCGACCTTCGCTCAGGATGACAGCAGTAGTTATGCTGCGAACTTTAGGGACAGGACACGAGTTAAAACAACGAGGTTTTCTTGATGAAAGGCATCATCCTTGCCGGCGGCTCGGGGACGCGACTTTATCCCGTCACGCATGTCGTCTCGAAGCAGCTTCTGCCGGTCTATAACAAGCCGATGATCTATTACCCGCTGAGCACGCTCATGCTCGCCGGGCTGCGCGAAATCCTGATCATCTCCACGCCGCAGGATACGAGCCGTTTTGCGGAGCTGCTCGGCGACGGACGCCGGTGGGGCCTCGAGATCAGCTATGCTGTGCAGCCGAGTCCCGATGGCCTGGCGCAAGCCTTTCTCATCGGCCGGGACTTCATTGCCGGCGATCCCAGTGCGCTGGTATTGGGCGACAACATTTTTTACGGCCAGGGATTCTCGCGCCAGTTGCAAGCGGCTGCAAAGCTCGAGGAGGGCGCAACTGTTTTTGCCTATCCCGTGGAAGACCCGCAGCGCTATGGCGTGGTCGAATTTGATGCCGAGGGCCGTGCCGTAAGCCTCGAAGAGAAGCCCAAGGCTCCGAAATCGCGCTACGCGGTCACCGGCCTCTATTTTTACGATCGTGACGTGGTGCGGATCGCCGAATCGCTCAAACCCTCGGCGCGCGGCGAGCTGGAGATCACGGATCTGAACCGGTGCTATCTCGAAGCCGGTAAACTGAACGTGGAGATCATGAGCCGCGGCATGGCCTGGCTTGATACCGGCACGCACGAGTCGCTGCTCGAAGCCGGTCTCTTCGTACACACCATCGAGCGCCGGCAAGGACTGGATATCGCCTGCCCAGAAGAGATCGCGTACCGCCAAGGCTTCATCACCGCCACGCAGTTGGAGGCGCTCGCTCATCCCATCGCCAAGAGCGGCTACGGGCAGTATCTCTTGAATCTTCTGCGCGAGCCCTATTTCGCGGCTAAGAGCGGGGATGCATGAAGATCACCGAAACAGCTCTGCCGGGCGTGCTCCTGCTCAGCGCGCCGGTCTTCAAGGACAATCGCGGCGCTTTCTTTGAGAGCTTTAATCTGCGCAAGATAACGGAGGCTGGACTGCCCTCCAACTGGGCGCAGGACAACTTCTCGCAATCGAAGAAGAACGTGCTCCGCGGCATCCATTATCAAGTCATTCAGCCGCAGGGCAAGCTGGTGTGGGTTGCCTATGGTGCGGTGCTCGACGTAGCCGTGGACCTGCGCAAAAGCTCGCCCCATTTTGGCAAGCATGTAGCCGTGGAACTGAGCGCGGGCAGCGGCGAGATGCTGTGGATTCCGCCGGGCTTCGGCCACGCCTTTCTCGTGCTGAGCGAGGCGGCCGGATTCTGTTACAAGGTGACGGACTATTATTCGCCCGCCGGTGAGCGGACAATTGTATGGAACGATCCAGACCTGGCGATTCCGTGGCCGGTAAGACCGGAGAACGTGATCGTGTCGGAGAAGGATGCGCAAGGGAAGCGATTGAGCGAGGCGGACGTTTATCTGTAGCGTGACACTTTTATCGCACTCCGGAGATACACATATGGAGCCGAAGGATTTCTGATGGATGCTGCACTTAGAGCATTGAATCGCTTGGTGGCCGATGGCGTTATTGAAGACTATGCAATTGGCGGAGCGATTGGCGCGTCCTTCTATCTTCCTGCCATGCAAACGGAGGATATTGACGTATTTGTATTTCTTCCTCCCTCTTCCGGCCCACTGGTCACTTTGACCCCGGTTTATGAAGCTCTGAAGTCGCTTGGAGGCGAAGTGGAACGCGAGTACGTCCGGTTTGGTCCATGGCCAGTTCAGATTCTCACGGACGCGAGTCCATTGATTGCGGAGGCAATACGAGAAGCAATTGATGTGGACTATGAGGAAGTCCCGACTCGGGTTTTCCGTGCGGAACATCTTTGCGCCATTGCCCTTCAAACCGGTCGCAATAAGGATTACGCTCGCGCTATCCTGTTCGTGGAGCAGAACGAGGTCGACTTAGAGGCGCTTTCTGCCCTTGCATCGCGTTATCACCTCGCAGACAGGCTGGAGCGGGTTCTCAACGCGGCGCGTTCAGGACGAGGTGACTGGCCGAAATGAACTCCGATCAGGAGAAAGCCGCGTTCAATGCTCGCGCCAAAGCCTCGATGCAGATGTATCTGAAATCGAGAACCTGGCCGGAGAAGATTCGATCCATCGAGCGCATGAACCAAGCCGGCAGAATTGCACGCGCAGCGATGGGGAAAGCGCGGAGCCAGAGTGGCTCAACCGGGGCTCGGAGTTAAATGCCGCGGGCGCGGCGTTGTGCCTCCCAATGATATACTCACAACTCAGGTGCGAGCTTAGCGCCGCTATCTTCCATCGTTCGGGGTATATATGTCCGGCCACTCGAAATGGGCCACTATCAAACATAAAAAGGGCGCGCTGGACGCCAAGCGTGGCAAGATCTTTACGCGCCTCATCAAGGAAATCACGATTGCCGCCAAGGCCGGCGGCGATCCGGACGGAAATCCGCGGCTGCGCACGGCCATTCTTGCCGCGAAGGCCGAAAACATGCCCGCCGACAACATCAAGCGCGCCATCCAGCGCGGCACCGGCGAACTGGAAGGCGCCACCTACGAAGAGATCTCCTTTGAGGGATATGGTCCGGGCGGTGTGGCCATTATTGTTGAGGTTTTGACTGACAACCGTAATCGCGCGGTGAGCGAAATCCGTCATAGCTTTTCGAAGAATGGCGGAAACCTCGGTGAGTCCGGTTCGGTCAAGTTCATGTTTGCCAAAAAGGGCCTGATCGCCGTGGAGAAGGCCGCAGCTACCGAAGAGCGGCTTATGGACATCGTGCTGGAGCACGGTGGCGAAGACCTGAGCGATGAGGGCGACACCTGGGAGATTACCAGCGATCCCGGAAATTATGAAGCGGTTCTCGCAGCCGTCAAAGCGGCGGGCATTTCCACCGTGATGAGCGAAGTGACGATGATTGCGTCCACATACACCAAGCTCGAAGGCGCACCCGCAGCCCAGATGGTCCGGCTGCTGGAGGCGCTCGAAGATCTGGACGATGTGCAGAATGTCTATTCGAACTTCGATATGGACGCCGAGCAGATGGAGCACGCCGCCGGCTGACAAGAATACGAGGCAGGCGTCAAAAGAAGGGCCGCCCGGTTGTGGCGGTCTTTTTTTGAGCCCTTGAAGACATTGTGCGATCCATATTTTTGAGAAATGGGGGAATCGAATCACTTTGAGGCAAACCCGATGGTTTGTTTGGTTGATCCTGCTTGCGGGCGCGGTCACAGCCGGCGCGCAGGCTTCCGGAACCGCAAGCACTGAAGACGATGCCGCCGATCCCGTCGCGCGGGTACGCAAGAACCTGAGCTGGGAGTACGGGCCATTCGTGAACTGGGGCACGGGTGTAGGCGACCGCTCGTCGTACAAATTCTTCTGGGGCGGTTTTGAGCTCGGCAAGCCGCTCACCCCGGTGGTGCAGGCGGGCATCTTCAGCGGACAATTTGAACTGGCCGGCAACATCATGCCGCTCTGGCAGGCCTACACACCGGCTCCTCATGAACAGGAGTACACCTGCGGCACACCGAGTGGGCAGACAGTCACCTGCTTGCTGCCGGTTGGCGGAGGCACATTCCGCGGCGTGAGCCTCACGCCGGTCATTCTGCGCTGGAACTTTCTCACCCATGCGCGCCGCGTCCAGCCGTGGTTTCAGGCCGCCGGCGGGCTCATTTATACGACGCACAAGTTTCCTCCGAATCTGCTGAGCTCGCCCACCATCGACGGCGGCACATGCGTTTGGAACTTCTCGCCGCAGGGCGGGTTTGGCGCCCATTTCTTCACCGCGCCCCGGCGGTCGATCGATGTGGGGGTCAACGCGGTGCACATCTCGTCTGCATCGCTGGGCGACCGCAACCCTGGCGTCAATGCCAGCATTCAGGTCCAGGTGGGCTATACGTTCTGGAAGTAAGGAAAGGGAATTCCGGTTTCACGAAGAGATGGCCGGAGGAAAGACTATGAACGAACCGGTTGTCGAGTGCGTGCCCAACTTCTCCGAAGGCGCAGATGTGCGGCGAGTGGAGGCGATTGTGGCTGCAATGCGCGAAACCGGGGTGTCCCTGCTCGACTGGTCGATGGATGCGGACCATAACCGCTCAGTGGTCACTATTGCCGGTCCGCCGGCAGCGGTTGTGGAGGCCGCGGTCCGGGCTGTGGGCAAGGCTGCCGAGCTGATTGATCTGACGCGCCAACGGGGCGTTCATCCCCGCATCGGCGCGGCGGATGTCATCCCCTTTGTCCCGGTCTCCGGCATCAAGCTGGAGCAGTGCGTGCTTCTGGCCCGCCAGGCCGGCCTGGAGATCTGGCGCAGATTTGGTGTTCCGGTCTTTTTTTATGAGGCGGCCGCCTCGCGGCCCGACCGTGCGAATCTCGAGGATGTGCGCAAGGGGCAGTTCGAAGGACTGAGGGAGGCGGTCAGCAAAGATCCGTCGCGCCGCCCGGATCTGGGTGGTCCCGACCTGCATCCCACCGCCGGCGCCTGTGCCGTAGGGGCGCGTAAGTTCCTGGTGGCCTATAACGTGTACTTCGATTCCCCGGATGTAGCCATGGTGCGCGGCATTGCCCGCGAGATCCGCGCTGCCTCTGGCGGCCTTAAGGGAGTGAAGGCTATGGGGGTTCTGGCCCATGGCCGGGCGCAACTCTCCATGAATATCACTGATTTTGAGGCCACACCGATCTCGCAGGTTTATCGGCAGATAACCCATCTGGCCGCGCGCCATCACGCCACAATCGCTCAAGGCGAGATCATCGGGCTTGTTCCCGCGGCTGCCTGTGAGCGGGAAAGCGAGTGGATGCGTCAATTAAGGGAGTTCGATCCGCAGAGGAAGATCCTGGAGCAGCGTCTGGGTGTGCCGCTCAACTGGCCGGAGGTGTGAGGGCTTGCTACAGCAAAGGTAATGCGAAAGCGCGTACAATGGACACATCGGATCGCGAATTTTTGGGTCAAATAAGAAGAAGAAAAAGAAGGAAAACCGCGACCGATGTTGCTGGAGTGCTGAGCCCCGGTCAAATGCGCGGTTTCTGGAGGAAAGAATTGCTAAAGACTTGGATTCAATTCTCGATTGCGCCCATTCTGCTGGGCGCGGCCACGCTGTCTCCTGCGGCGCAGCTCTCGACGGACGCCCGTTCGGCCATTCCGGAGAGCGTGCAACAGCTCGTCGCGATCGACTATCGCGCCATGCAGAACTCGACCTCCGCGATGGATTTGCGCAACCGCGTGATGCCGCCGGAGTTGAAGCAGTTTGACGAAGCTTTGAGAAAGTCCGCTTTGGGCGATCAGCAGACCATGGACCAGTATGTCGATGATCTGGCCTTCGCGCTCTTCCGGCCCTCCTCGGACAGCGATTCGCTGCTGACGGTCGGCATTGCCCAGGGACAGTTTCCGACGCAGGACATTCTCGCCAGCTTCCGCAAACAGAAGTTGAAACCCATCATGGTGCGCACCAACAGCATCTATCCCATGACCAAGGCCGGCATGGTCCTTTGCTTCGTTGACCCCTCCACCATGATCTTTGGCGACAAGGATGCCGTGACGAAGGCTCTCGATGCGCGCGACGGAGTAACTCTCAACCTGCTCTCGAACTCGAACATGATGAGCGCCATGCAAAGCGTAGATTCCAATGCGCTCTGGAGCATCCTCGACGACAAAGGCACGCAGACCATGATGAAGCAGTTGCTGGGCGGGGCCGGGTCGGCCACCGATTTTGAGACCGTGAGCAAGCGCCTGCAGGCCTCCTGGTACTCGATGGACTTCCAGCACGGCGTCAAGTTCGACCTGACCATCTCCACCGGAGATTCATTCGCGGCGGCCACGCTTTCGTCGTTGATGACGGCTGCAGTGATGGTCCGCAAGATGACCAGCACCGATGCCGAGAAAGAAGCTCTGAACGATACTTCGATCTCTTCAAGTGCCGGCAATCTCAGCATTGCTTTTGCCAGCACCGATTCGGAGTTCAGCAGCCTGCTGCATTCGCCATTGTTCCAGACGATGGTGCGCTAGGGCAGTTTCCCGAGGTAGTGGGTTGGTTTGAAAGGGCACGGCTTTAGCCGTGCCGCAAACCGAATCAATCGGGAAGAGGCTCAGGGGCGCGAAGTCAGCGTGGGATGAAATGTGACCCGTCCACCCGGCAGTAAATCGATCTCCAGTTGCCCCTCCTGACGCTCGGCCAGCGCGGGACCGGTGCTTTGGACCGGACTGCCATCCGCGGCCGTGTACTGCACTTTGACCGGCCCACTGCCCAGCACCTGGAAACGGTAGTGAAAATCTGCGCCGGCGGCAATACTGTCCGTTCCAAAACTCGCGCTGGGGTAATCGACCTCCAGAAGCCGCACCGCTGCTCCTGTGCGGTTTTCGATGGTGGTATCGATATGGTACGAATGACAGCATGCGAGACCCGATAAGGCAGGCAACAAAGCCATTGCCAGAAGTTTCTTGTCGAGTGCGCTGCGCTTCACTCGTTGCTCCCTGCGCCGGATTCCGGATGCCTCTTTTCCAGTCTGGCCTCCAGCCGGGTTACGCGCTTCACCAGTTCAGGCAGACGCTGAAAGATGGTGACCGCACGCAGCCACACGCGATTATCGAAGCCCGGTGAACCGGAGATCATCTGGCCCGCCGGAATATCGTGCGAGACACCCGATTGCGCGGTCAGGATCACGCCATCGCCGATGCGGCAATGGCCGGCTACGCCCACCTGGCCAGCAAGAATTACATTGTTGCCAATCACTGACGAGCCGGCCAGCCCGGTCTGTGCGCAGAGCAGCGTGTTCTCGCCTACGCGCGAGCCGTGGCCTACCTGCACGAGGTTATCGATCTTGGCGCCGTCGCCGACCACGGTCGCACCCACCGTGGCCCGGTCCACGCAGGCGTTGGCCTGCACATCCACGCGGTTGCCGAGGCGCACCGGACCCGACTGCGGAATCTTCTCCCAGTGCCCGTTTTCATTCTTAGCAAAGCCAAAGCCATCCGCTCCCACAATAGCGCCATTTTCGAGCGTCACACGATCGCCGAGAACGCAATTCTCGCGCACGACAGCATGAGCATGAGCAAAGAAATGGCTGCCCGTCCGCACACCGGGATAAAGAACAACATGCGGCAGCAGCGTGGCGTGCGGCCCCAGGTGCACGCCCGCTCCGACTACCGCATAGGCGCCGATATGCGCGCCCTCGCCGATCACGGCAGTTGGATCGATTACGGCCGTCGGGTGAATCCCGGGAGCGTAGGCGGGCGGCTGATAAAAGAATGCAAGCGCGCGCGAGAAAGCGTGATAGGGATTCTGGATGCGAAGGGTAGCTGCGGGGATCTCTTGAAACTCCGGCTCGACCACGACCGCCGCGGCCCGCGTAGTGCGCGCCAAGCCGGCATAGCGGGGATTGGCTACGAAGGTGATCTCGGACGGTCCGGCTTCCTCGATTCCTTTCGCGCCTGTGATTTCCAGGCTTGCGTCGCCGCGCAACTCCGCGCCCAGCCGGCTTGCCAACTCGCCTAAGTTCATTGTGAAAATTGTACCGGAACCGGCAGATCGATTTTCATGGCGCGGGCTGCGGATTCACTTCGATGACCGGGGAAATCGGCGGCGCAGCGGTTTCGGGAGGAGGCGTTTCGAGGGTGCGCGCTCCCAAACGCGCCGAGTGCAGAACGTCTCCGGGCGCAATGCCGAGAACCAGCGTGGCCGCGACGGCGAGCATCAGCGCTGCGCCTACGGCGACTCCGATCTCCGGCCTGGTCGCGGTCTCGTCCGTCGCCGTGGCCGGGCGCTGCGCGCAGACGAGGGCGAGATGCAGATAATACGCGGCGGCCAATCCTGAGTTCAGCAGACCGATGATCACCAGAGCGACTGCGCCGCCATCCATGGCTGCCGTGAACGAGTAAAACTTGCCGAAGAATCCGCCGGTGAAGGGAATGCCGATGAGCGAAAGCAGGAAGAAGATGAGAAGACTGCCGAGCAGCGGCGCTCGATAGATGAGGCCGCGAAAGTCGTCGATGAGCGGCAATTTTTCTTCGTATCCGCTGGCCAGCGTGATCACCACAAAGATGACCACGTTCATGGCCGCATAGGCGGCGATGTAGAAACTCGCGGCAGCAATGCCAACGTTTGCAA
>JASHQE010000313.1 GCA_030037705.1 Acidobacteriaceae bacterium
TACAACGCATGTGAAACTATATTTGTTCTTTTTTGGGTTTGTTCCCGGTTTCTTGCGGCGGCTTCAATTCCACATCGCAAGTCTGCCGGATACAGTAACGTATTGCATTTGTTCGATCCCACCCATACTTGGCCCTCAATTTGTCCAAATCTCGCGTCAAAAGTTGCTCAAGGTAGAGGTTAATCCTCGTCTTTCCCATTCCCTCACTTTAAAGCTGAATTATGCACCGTGCGGCGTCTAAAATATCCATTTTTGACGCTTAAATAGGCTTAACATTACCGCAGGAAGGGTGACACTATGGCAATCACTCCCCCAGTTGATTTCCCAGATGGAGCGGTCGGGAAGCAGGCCCGCGTAGATGGGCCAGCGCATACTCCCGACCACGTAGACTGTCCTGCGTGTACAGGGCCTTCGGCTCCGGCATGTTTTTCCGCGCCTTTCGCGGAAGACGTGAGGACGGTTCTCCGCTGTGCATAGAGAGCGAGACCGCGTATCATTCCTCTTTGCATTACAGCGGTTCCAGAATTGCTATACCCCGAAGGCACGAACCCGAGTCGACCCGACCTCCAAGGAGGGGCGACCTTGCGAAACAGCCAAAGAGGGCACATCTATTCTGGGACCGCTCTAAAGGAACCCGCAATGAATCGCGTGCCACTCACCCGCCGCGCGGCGCTCAAGTCCGGCCTTGCCGCCACGGCGCTCGCGCCGCTCACCGGAATCCTCCATGGAGAAGGAAGCATTGCTGTGCGAAAGAACCGCATTCATCAATCTGTTTGCCGCTGGTGCTACAAAAACATCCCTCTTGACCAGCTCTGCGCCTTTGCCGCCAGCATCGGCCTCAAGGGCATTGATCTTCTCGAACCTGCAGAGTACGAAGTCCCGCGCCGCTTCGGCCTCATCTGTACCATGGCTCAGGCTGGCGGCGGCACCATTCCCGACGCCCTCAACCGCCCGGAGAATCACGCTGCCATCGAGGCCGGCTTCCGCGCCAATATTCCATTGGCTGCAAAAGCGGGCATTCCCAACGTCATCACCTTCTCCGGCAATCGCCGCGGCATGAGCGACGACGAAGGCGCGCGCAATACCGTTCTCGGCCTCAACCGCGTGAAGAAGATCGCTGAAGACAACGGCGTCACCATCTGTCTCGAACTGCTCAACAGCAAAGTCAACCACCCCGACTACATGTGCGATCACAGCGCGTGGGGCGTGCGCGTGATGCAGGAAGTGAATTCGCCCAACGTGAAATTGCTTTACGACATCTACCACATGCAGATCATGGAGGGCGATCTCATCACTACCATCTGCGAAAACATCGCCTGGATCGGCCACTTCCATACCGGCGGCGTTCCCGGCCGTCACGAGCTCGACGATACTCAGGAAGTACAATGGGACGGAGTGATGCGCGCCATCGCGGAGAAAGGCTTCAAAGGCTATGTCGCGCACGAGTTCGTGCCAGCGCGCGATCCATTCACAAGCCTGCGCGCCGCCGCCGATCTCTGCGACGTGTAACGACACGGATCAAACCTCGACACAGAGCCTCGATCGAAGACGAATCCAGGCGAGGAATTGTGGAATCATGAAATCCCTGCTTCTCTCCGGATACAACCATCTCGAAATCGCCGATATGCCCATGCCTTCCGTCGGCCCTGATGAGGTCCTTGTCCGCGTCGCAGCCTGCGGTATCTGCGGCAGTGACGTGCACGGCTACGATGGCTCCTCGGGCCGCCGCATTCCTCCCATCGTGATGGGGCACGAAGCGGCCGGCACCATCGAGTCGATCGGCGCTGATGTGCGCAACTTCAAGGCCGGTGACCACGTCACCTTCGACTCTACCGTCTATTGCGGCCGCTGCGCTTATTGCGCAGCCGGCGAAGTGAACCTCTGTGATAATCGCCAGGTCATCGGCGTCTCCTGCGGAGACTATCGCCGCCACGGAGCCTTTGCCGAGTTCGTCGTCGTCCCGCAGCGGATTCTCTACCATCTGCCCGCGAACATCCCTTTCTCTGAAGCAGCCATGCTGGAAGCCGTCTCCGTTGCGCTTCATGCAGTGCGCGTCTCCGAGCCCAAAGGTGGAGAATCCGCTCTCATCATCGGAGCGGGCATGATCGGTTTGCTGACTCTTCAGGCCGCGCGCGCCGCCGGCTGCAAGCAGGTATTCATCTCCGATGTTGATGCGACCCGCCTGAAGCTCGCCGAGCAGGCAGGCGCGGACAAAACTCTGCACGCCTCCGGTGCGGAACTTCTCTCCGAAATCCACAAACTCACTGGCCGCCGCGGCGTCGATCTCGTTTTTGAAGCTGTCGGTCGCAACGAAACCGTTTCGACCGCCATCGACTGCGCGCGTAAAGGCGGCACGGTCACGCTGATCGGCAACATTACGCCGGAGGTCATGTTACCCCTGCAAAAGGTTGTTTCGCGCCAGATTCGTCTGCAAGGCTCCTGCGCCTCTTCCGGTGAATATCCGCAGGCCATCGAACTCATGGCCAATGGAAAGATCCAGGTGAACCCACTCATCACCGCGGTCGCCTCGCTCGAAGAAGGCCCGCACTGGTTTGAGCGGCTGCACGCGCGCGAGCCTAATCTGATGAAGATCATTCTTACGCCGAGGCCGCAATGAGCACGCCCCCGCTCTTTGACCTCACCGGCCAGATCGCCATCGTCACCGGCACGAGCCGCGGACTGGGCCAGTATTTTGCCATGGCGCTCGCCAAGGCCGGCGCGGACCTGGTGCTCACCAGCCGCAAGCGTGAAACGCTTGCGCCCTTTGAATCCGAAATTAAGGCCCTCGGCCGCCGCGCTCTCTCATTGGAATTAGACGTCCGCAATCAGGAGAGCATCGAAAAGATGGTCGCCGATGCCGAATCCGCCTTCGGCCAGATTCACATCCTCGTCAACAACGCCGGAATGAATATCCGCAAACCCGCGCTTGAAGTCACTTGGTCCGACTGGAACCAGGTTCTCGACACGAATCTGCGCGGCACGTTCTTTGTCGCGCAGGCCGTCGGCCGCCGCATGATTCCGAAACAGTACGGCCGCATCGTCAACATCGGCTCGGTCACCAGCATCTTTGGCTATGCCGGCCTCGCGCCCTATGGCGCCAGCCGCGGCGGCGTACGCCAGTTGACCATGAGCCTGGCCGACGACTGGGGCAAACACGGCGTCACCGTCAACTGCCTCGCCCCCGGCTGGTTTCGCACCGAACAAAATAAGGTGCTCTATGAAGACAAAGAATGGGTCGAATATCTCGTCGAGCGCATTCCGGCGAAGCGTCCGGGCGAGCCGCACGATCTGGATGGAGCGATCGTCTTTCTCGCCTCCGAGGCCAGCCGCTACGTTACCGGCCAGACGCTCCTCGTCGACGGCGGCATCACGACGGGATCAACGCGCGCCACCGTCGCTCCGAAGAAATAAAGATTAGGATTGGTTCGCGGTTCTCCGCTGCAATTGAATCAACTCGGGATATTCTTCATGCTTAGTTGCCCATCGAAAACCAGTTTTTTGGCGATCAGTTTTTTCGTTCTTCTCGCTTTTTTGGCGAGTTCCGGTCTTTCCGCGCAAGTTCCTCCGGCCTTATCTCTAACCGATGACCCGCTCCTGCGCGGCTTCGTCGATCCGCCCAATGGCGCGCGTCCGCGCGTCTGGTGGCACTGGATGAACGGCAACATCTCCGAAGAGGGCATCAAGCTCGATCTCGACTGGATGCATCGTGTCGGCCTCGGCGGCGTCACCATCTTCGAGGGCGCCATCAACACGCCGCAGGTTGTGCCCGAGCGGCTCATCTACATGACGCCGGAGTGGAAGCACGCTTTCAATTACGCTGTCACCACCGCACGCGGCGACGGCATGGAGGTCGCAATTGCCAGCTCGCCTGGATGGAGCGAGACCGGCGGCCCTTGGGTTCCCGCCGCGCAGGGCATGAAGAAGATGGTCTGGTCGGCCACGCGCATCGAGGGCGGCAAGCCCTTTACCGGCGCGCTCCCTCACCCGCCTCAGGTCGATGGAACCTTTCAAAACCTCAGCGTTCCCGGCCGCCATGGCCCCGAAGGAAAAGTCGTCGTTCCTCCTGAGTTCTACACAGATGTCGCCGTCATCGCCTATAAGATTCCTGATGGCGATAAGTCTCAGTCTGAGTTAAACCCTCAAGTCACATCAAGCGCCGGCACTGCCAACGTGCCGGCGCTCTCTGACGGTGACGTGAATACCGTTGCGCTCGAGCTTCCTGCCGAATCTTGGATTCAATTCGACTATGGCCATCCGCAGACCATCCAGGCCGTCACGTTGGCCAGTCTCGACGATGCGATCAGCGTTTTCGATCATGACAGCAACGCTCTTCCTCCGCGTCTTGAAGCCAGTGACGACGGCCAGACCTTTCGCAAGATCGCCGATATTCCCTTCAGCAGCGTCGCCGAAAGCACGGCTTCCTTCGATGCCGTCAACGCGCGCTTCTTCCGCGTCGTCTTTCCCGCGCAACCGCCGAACATACACACCCATAGTCATCGCATCACGGAACTCGTGCTCTCCAGCGGCGCCCGCGTCAATCAATTCGAAAAGCGCACCGGCTTTGCCAATGCCCGCAACTTCTGGTCCATCACGGATCCCAATGTCGCGCAGCAATTCATCGTGCCGCAAAGCGATGTGGTCGATTTGACCGGAAAAATGAAGCCCGACGGTACGCTCGACTGGACTCCGCCCGCAGGCAGATGGATGGTTCTGCGCATCGGTTCCTCGCTCACCGGCCACGAGAACGGCCCCGCACCGGCTGAAGCCACGGGCCTCGAAGTCGACAAACTCAATCGCGATTACGTGAAGAATTACGTGGATGGTTATCTGAAGATGTATGCCGATACCGTCGGCGCTAACAATATTGGCAAAGACGGTATCTCGTTCATGCTTACTGATTCGATCGAAGTTGGCCCGCAGAACTGGACCGACAACATGCTCAGGGAGTTCGAGCAGCGCCGCGGCTATGATCCGCGTCCATGGCTGCCCGCGCTCACCGGTGTCATCATCAAAAGCACTGCGGATACCGACCGCTTCCTCTGGGATTTCCGCCGCACCATCGGCCAGCTCCTCGCCGAGAATCATTACGGCGAGATAGCGGACGATCTGCACGATCATGGAATGAGTTACTACAGTGAAGCATTGGAGATGCATCGTCCCTCCCTCGGCGATGACATGGAGATGCGCAGCCATGCCGACGTTCCCATGGGAGCAATGTGGACCTATGCCGGCAGCCCCGGTCCCGACGTGACCTACCTCGCCGATTTGCGCGGCGCCGCGTCGGTCGCGCACATCTATGGCCAGAACCTCGTTGGCGCCGAGTCCATGACCTCGCGCGGGCCTGCGTGGTCCTTTTCGCCGAACAGCCTCAAAAAAGTGGCCGACCTCGAATTTGCTCTCGGCGTGAACCGCTTTGAGATTCACGAATCCTCGCATCAGCCTGTCCCCGATATGGCTCCCGGCATGACGCTCGGCCCTTTCGGTCTCTGGTTCAATCGCAACCAAACCTGGGCCGAGGAAGCCAAACCCTGGGTCGATTACCTCGCGCGCTGTTCCTATCTTTTGCAGCAGGGACATTTCTACGCAGACGTCGCGTACTTCTACGGCGAAGAGGGCCCGCTTACCGCGGTCTTCGGCTGGAAAGGAATCGAAGACGCGCCCGATGGCTACGGTTTCGACTTCGTCAACAGCGATGTGATGCTTCATCATCTGTCATTCAAAGACAATCGCCTTGTCACGCCCGGCGGCACAAGTTATCACATTCTCTATTTAGGCGGACGCAGCCAACGCATGACGCTTCCCGTGCTCTTGAAGCTGAAGGACCTGGTGATGCAGGGCGCCGTCATCGTCGGCAACAAACCAGCCGATTCCCCCAGCCTCTCTGACGATGAGAAGCAATTTCATCTCGTCGCCAACCAGCTTTGGGGTAAAGAACCTCAGCCGGGCCGCGTCATGCGCAAGGTCGGGAAGGGAAGAGTCTACTCCGGCATGAGCGCAAATGAGGTGCTCGCGGACCTCCATCTTCCGCGCGACTTTGAATCGACAAAGCCAGAGCCGGATACAACGCTTATGTTCGTGCACCGTGAGCTGGCCGACGGAGACCTCTACTACATCGACAATCGCAACGGCCGGGCCGAAGATGTGAGCGCCACCTTTCGCGTCAACGGCAAAGCACCCGAACTTTGGGATACCGCTACAGGCAAGTCGCAACCGGTTTCGTATCGGATCGCCGGTGGAAGCACCACCATCCCTCTTCACCTCGATCCTTACGGAACAGTCTTCGTTGTCTTCCGCAAGCCCGCTTCAGTGCAGTCGCAACAGATCGCTGCAGCGATAGAAACGCCGATCGCCAGCGCAGAAGACGAGCTCAATCACGATTGGTTGGTAACATTCCAGCCGGACAGAGGCGCGCCTGCGTCGCCCGTCCACTTCGACCGGCTTATATCCTGGAGCGAGAACTCGAACGTTGGCGTGAAGTATTTCTCGGGCACGGCCACTTATTCGAAAATCATTCGAATTCCTCCCAGCGCGTTCAAACCTGGCGTCCATCTCTGGCTCGATCTTGGCGATGTGAAAGATCTCGCGGATGTCACGGTGAACGGCGTACACCTGGGTATTTTGTGGAGGGCCCCGTATAAGGTTGATCTTTCAAGCGCCGTTACAGCGGGAGAGAACGAATTTATAATTCGTGTTACTAACCTCTGGGTCAACCGCATGATTGGCGATCAGCAGCCCTGGTCGCTCAAGAAATACGCCTTTGCAGATTTCACGCCATACAAAGCCGACTCGCCGTTGCTGCCCTCCGGCCTGCTCGGTCCGGTGCGTCTGCTCTCAGACGTCGCGCCATAGCGCGGCATCTGAGAGTTCTTCAATTCGCTCAATCAACCGGTGCCTATTGCACAGTCAAGTTGACCGTGCCTGTCTCTGTCAGCGTTCCGGAAGTCCCGGTTATGGTGATGGTGTACGTTCCCGCCGTCGTCCCCGGATTGCTCGGCGGATTACTGCTTCCTCCTCCGCCTCCGCCGCAAGCCTGAGCACCGGCCAGGACCACCGCCAGCATGAACAAGCCGAGCAGATTGCGCCAGCCTCGCCGCCGCGTGGGAATACACAAAAACAGGATGCACGCCAAAGCCGCTCCCCCCTCGCCGTATCTGCGGAACGGAAGCTGCGCGGGCTTATCAAGCGCTCCTGTCGTAGCTGCAGTGGTGGAAATCGTAAGTGTGGCCTGCTGAGAACTAGACCCCGTGATACTCACGGGAGTCGTCGAGCCAAAGCTCAACGTCGGCAGATCCTGCGCACCGCTTGGGCTCGAGGTCACGGCTGCCGTCAGTGTGACGGCGCCTGTGAATCCTCCCGAAGGCGTCACCGTGATTGTGGACGTATTACCCGATGTAGCGCCCGGCGCAACCGACACGCTTGAGCCACTCAGCGCGAAACTGGGCACGGCCGTCACTGTCACCGTTGCTGTCCCAGTCGCGCTGTCGTAGACCGATGAACTGTTCGAGTCGGGCGTATAAGTTGCGGTCAGCGTATCGGCTCCTATCGCCAGTGATCCGGCCGCAACCGTGATGCTGGCGCTGCCGCTGGAGAGCGTCGTGGCCGATGAAGTGTACCCTCCGCCTGCCAGCGTCACTGAACCGGTCGGCGTCGGATTGCCAGAGGTAGCCGCGACCGTGACCGTTACAACCACAGCCTGTGCCGTAGTGATCTGCGAAGCAGAAGGCGTTACGGAGACCGTGGGCGTCGTCTGGAGTCCCGTTACAGTAATTGCGTGCGTTCCAGACGCGGAATTGTAGATGGGTGAGCTGGTCGAATCCGGTGTGTAGGTCGCGGTCAGCGTATCGGTTCCCGCGGCCAGTGCTCCAGCCTGAATCGTGATACTCGCGCTCCCGCTCGCCAGCGTCGTCGCCGCAGAAGTGTACCCTCCGCCGGTCAGCGTAATTGACCCCGTGGGCGTTCCATAGCCTCCGCCGCTTGCCACCGTCACCGTCACCGTGGTGGATTGCGCAGTCGTGATGCTCGATGGAGAGGGCGACACCGTCACCGTCGGCGTCACTTTTGCCGTCACTGTCACCGTTGCTGTGCCGCTGGCGGGGTTATAGGTCGATGAGCTGTTTGAGTCTGGCGAATAAGTTGCGGTCAGCGTATCGGCTCCTATCGCCAGTGATCCAGCCGCAACCGTGATGCTGGCGCTGCCGCTGGAGAGCGTCGTGGCCGATGAAGTGTACCCTCCGCCGGTCAGCGTCACTGAACCGGTCGGCGTCGGATGGCCAGAGGTAGCCGCGACTGCTACCGTCACCGTCAGCGCCTCCGCCACGGTGATGGGCGAAGCCGAAGGCGTCACGGATACCGTGGGCGTCGAGTTGCTCGTGCTCGTGACCGTTATGGAGTTGATGCCGTTCGCACTCACATAGGTCGTCGAGCTGGTCGAATCTGGTGCATAGCTGGCAGTCAACGTATCAACTCCCACGGTCAGCGATCCTGCCGGGATGCTTATGCTGGCGCTGCCGCTTGCCAGTGTGGTCGCCGCTGAAGTATAGCTGCCGCTCGTCAGCGTCACCGATCCGGTGGGTGTCGGATTCCCGCTGCCGCCGCTCACAGCGATGGTCACCGTAAATGCCTGCGCCGTTGTGACACTCGAGGCGGACGGAGTCACCGTCACCGTCGGGGTGATCATCGTGTTGTAGTTGTTCAGAAACTGCAGAACGTCGAGCGATCCCAATCCCGTAACCTCGTCATAGCCCGTGGTCACCAGATAGCCCGCTTGTCCGCCGGTCAAGCTCGTCGGGCCGGGCGCGCTGTTATTGCACATGCTCGGCGTATTCACGCTGCACGAAGTCACGCCGCTCGTCGAGACCGTCACGTCATGGAATGCCGCCGATGCCGACGCAGCCGTCTGATAGAGCGCCTGATTCAAATTACCTTGCGCTGCACCCCGCTTCTGGTCCAACAGCGCCGCTACGCCGGCCATGCCCGGAGCCGCCGCCGAGGTTCCGCAAAAAGCTACGAATTGAAAGGAGCCATTGGCGCTTACGCAACTGCCGCCGCCTGCGGCCATGCAGCCAAAGTACCCATCGTGGCAGGAGGCCGAAAACGAGATATCCGGCGTATAGCGTCCGGCGCGCGCTGCGGGCACGCCGGTTCCTGTTTGCCAACTTGGTGTTGGAATATACGCGCTCACCCCGCCGCCGGAAGATGCTATCTGCGTGTCGCCAGAGGTTCCAGGCTCATTCCATCCACCCTCCGGAATGTAGCTGAGAGCCGACAGCAGAGTGCCGGTTGCATTCGTCGAACTCCAGTACTGGGAAGGATTGCTGGTATCGTTGAACTCTGTTCCGCCCACGCACGTGGCATAGCTCGACGAGCAGATCGAGTTCGGGCTGTTCGCGGCGGGATTCGTGGGCGGCGTTGTAAACGCCGTATCGCAGCCCGAGGCGCCGGAGTCGCCCGAGGAGACGAATACCGAAATTCCCTCCGAGGCTGCCTGCTGAAAGAGATCGTTCCAGAACGTGACCGCGGAAGATCCTCCCCCTGACTCGCACTCGCCAAAGCTGATGGACATGATGTTTGCGGGTACGGGTGTGGTCTCCACCAGGTATTGGGCATCGTCCCCGATGCCGCCGCTCGCTTCACTGGCGACGATCAGTTGCAGGTTCGCTCCCGGCGCTACGCTGCCGGACCGCAATACATCGAGCGTGGCCTCGCTCTGAAGATCGACCTGCGTGGTTGCGCAATTTCCTGTTGTGCTGCCTGATGTGGTGCAAGCCGCACCCGGATCGACGCCTCCGAATGCTGTGGGAATCACCTCTGTCGGATTGGCGAAGGTCGCGCTGGTTTGCGCCTTGAAATTCGTAAAATCGGCCATGTCCGTGCGCGATTCGGCGACGATGCCAATCGTTTCGCCCGATCCCGTCCAGCTCGCGGGCACATCGTAGATGGTGTTGAAGTCCGCGGGTCCGATGTAGTGGCTGCCGGTGCTTGTGGTGATCTGGGGTGTGCCCGACTCAACCGCGGTCAGATGATGCAGCGGCCGTTCCTCAATCGTATACAAGCCGCGGACTGCCTTGATGGCCGGCGCCAGCGCCTGCGGAATCACAGGATCGGACGCGACCGAAATGCGTTGCTCGCCATCGACTGTATAAGAGTGGATCTCCGCGCCGAAGGCCTGTTCCACCTCCGAAGCTGTTCCGCTGAAACCGATAAAGGCCCGGCTCGGCGCAATCCAGTTGACGCGCAGCCCTTGTGCCTGCAGCCAGCCGGTGATCGCGTCGATGTCCGCATCCGAAAGCCCAAAGCGCTCGCCTACCTCGGTCGGCGTCAGCCACTGGTGAAACGCAGGCGACGCCGGATTCTGCTGGTCGGCAATCAACTGCTCAAAGGCCTGCTCCTGTTCCGCCGACCGCGCCAGAACCAGCGTCAGCGGCCCAACCTCCTGGTTTGCCGGCACGCGGCCCGCATCGTTCGCCGGATTCGCCCACAGCGGATGATGGTTGGCCAGCACCTGCCCCTGTGCAGGATTTACCGGTCCCGTCAGCCGGCCCGGAGCCTGCGCGCGCAGTGCCGTTCCAGCCGCTAGAAGGAAGAGCGCCGCAGTCGCTATCGAGAGCGCGTGCTTGCTGAAACAATTGCCTTTATGAGACACACGAAGAGCAGTGAATCGGCGGATGGCCAGGCGCATGGAGGGGAGCATCCTTTTTGCTCAAGGAACCAATCGGATTATAGGCCAACCTGGCGAAAAGGAAATGCTACGAACGGGCCAAGACCCTCGTAACCTTTTATCTGCCAATGCTCGAATGCTCCAAGTTCCCAACTACGCCTCGGCGCAGAACCTGCCTTAGAGTTTGGCGTCGAGGGTATAATGCTGCTCTACCTCAGGATTTCCTTCATAAGCAGTTGCGATCTCGGCTTCCCGGAGGACACATGCGGCTTACGAAAGTGCTGTTCGCGCTGGCTTTCCTTCTTTCCCTGCAAGTTCTTCACGCCCAGTCTGCCAAGCGCATCGCCATCCTGGCCGGAAACGGTCCGCTGGAGCGGACCATCCCCGGCTATGCCATCGGCGAAAACCGCCTGGTAGGCGCTCTTACCGGCAAACTGGCCGGCCAGCCCGGCATCACGCTCATCGCGCAGACCGATATCGACATGCTGCTCAAGACCCAGAACTTCGAGAACAGCGACCGCTCCTCGCCGGAGACGGCCGCGCGCATTGGCCGCCTGCTGGGCGCGGCCCAGATCGTGCAGGCAAACTACACCAACGGCAGCCAGAGCAGTCACCAGGAGGTTTCGGGCGGTACGACCAAGGTCATCGCCAGCGTCGAGGCGGAGGGCAATGTCCGGCTCATCGATGTGGAGACGGGCCAGATCCTCGCGCAGCCTTCCTCGTCCTTCAAGCAGGACGCCGTCGCCACGGAGATCCGGAAGTGGCCGGTCGTGAAGACCACTGGCGATGGCCTGCAGGCCACGTGGAACGATCTCTGGACCAAGGCCACCGAAGCGATCTCGCAAGACCTCGCCGACAAACTCACCGCCGCGCTCGCGCAAGCGCCGGCCGCGCCCGCCGCGAGCATTCTCGTGGCCGGCATCGTCAACGGCGGCGTCCTCATCAACAAGGGCGCGAATGCCGGCATTAAAAATGGAGAGCAGCTTCAGATCGTCCGCATGGTGTCTACAGGCGTGACGGATCCCGCAACCAATCAGGCGATCCTGCAAAAGCAGAAGGTCTGCGTCCTCACCGTCACGGACGCCGAAGACGCGAGCTCCTCGGGAACCTGCGCCGGCGACACGCCCCAGCGCAACGACATAGCCGAACCCCTGCAGCCCTGAGATGCGTCGCCCGGCGCCCAAGCAAGGTCAGCCCGAAGATGGGAAAGCACGATTCTGTCGTCGTTGTCCTCCTGAGCGAAATTTGGCGCGAACGCGCCAAATGAGTCGAAGGATCTGCGGTTCGCGCTTCGATTCACACCACGAACTTCTGGTAAGACTGTCGAGCTGAGATGCTCAGTGTTCATCGGTTGAATGAGGATCGTGCTTTCCCAGGTCTCCGGATGCCGAGCTCAGCACCAATGATGGGTGCCCCAGGTCTCTGCAGAGACCTGGGAGAGCAAGATGCCAGCAATTGAAGGACGAAGAGCCAGGTGGGGCGGTTGGGTTTCGTGCTTTCCCAGGTCTTCCGCCGCGGCGGACGAGACCTGGGGCACCCGGCACCCGGCGGGGTGGTCAGAATCCCTGAAACAGCTTTTCCAACGGCACATGGAGTTCCGTGCAGATGTTCTGCAGCGTATCGATCTGGGCGGCGACTTTGCCCCGTTCGATCTGCCCCATGTGCCCTTGCCCAACTCCGATCAATTCACCCAGTTGCTGTTGCGACAAACGACGTTTTTTCCGTAAATCGCGGATACGGCGACCGATCCGGACAAGCAAGGAAGGATTTGCCATTCCCCATCCTGACCGGTATGATCAAATTATCCAGTCGTTAAAACGACTGATCCTTGAGAATCGTTAAAACGACTCATATGCCGGGGCGAATTAGCATGGAAAACTTTGCAAGGAGTGGTGAAAAAATGGCGGAAGTAACAACGCTCCACCCGGAGCACCAACTCGATGCGCTGACCGTATATCTTTTTGGAGATCGTGAGCGAATCGTCGAGACGGCGGAAGACGCATGCCGGCGCCTCGTGGAATCGGTGAACGCGTTCTTCGGCACTGTGGCGTTTTTCATTTCGCATTGGCCGCGCGGCTCCTTCCGGATCGGCTGCGCGTGCGGCTGGAGCTTGAGTCTCCTCTTGCCCGCTGATCTCGAAGCGCCGCTGGCCGAATGCCTCGCGCGGATGCTGTTGCACTATGAAATACAACACCTCCAGGAGATCCAACACATCCAGGAAATGCAGCTCCTCGAGACTCAGCGATGACCGTTTTCTGTTATCGTGCAGCCATGACCGCTTCTATCCGCTCTGGGCTACTCTTGCTGGCAAGCTGCGTTTGCACCTGTTCCATTGCCGAAGCACAGCACATGAACGCAGCAGGCGCTCCCTGCCAGAATACGGGTGGGGTAATCGTAGCGCTCGACAACTGCTTCGCGCGCACATAACAGAGCTGCCGATGACCAACTGAATCAGCTTTACAAGCAGATTCGACAAGTGCTGACACCGGATCAACAGCAGCAGCTCATAGCAGCACAGCGCCTCTGGTTACAGCTTCGGGACGCCACCTGCAGGGCGGAGAGCGATCTCTACAAAGGCGGGGATGCGGAGTCTCCAGCCTATGCGGCTTGCCTTGAAGAGGAGACGCGTCAGCGAACAGCGGATCTCAAAACAATCTACGGCTGGGTCATCGCGAACTCGAAGTGAAGCAGGCGAATTCAATAGATTGTCACCCAAAATTGTTATGACTAAAACGCCACGGTGCTCCGGCCGGGTAGCCCGGACCTGCGCTGCAACGGGATTCGTCCCAACTTTCGAAGAGCGATAAGATGATGACGACAAGCGCGGCGCGACCGAGCCACGGAAAAACCACGAACACGGCGGAGCGATATCTCGCGAAACCCGATTTTCAATCCGGAGGTTGTATGCGTCGCAACTCGAATGAGAATCTCCATCTCGCCAGAAGGCGCGCCGCGCTTCGGAGCCTCTGTCGTCTCATCGCATTCAGTGCGGTCTTTCCTATGGCCGGTGTCTCTTTCGCGCAGGTGGACCGCAGCGGACTGAGCGGCACCGTCACTGACGCTGCGGGACGTGCGCTGCCGCAAACTCACGTCACGGCCGTGCAGACCTCGACGCAACTGCGGCGCGAAACCGAGTCCTCTTCCAATGGAAGCTACGTCATTCCCGAACTGCCGGTGGGCATTTATACCGTCACCTTCGAGCACTCAGGCTTCAAAAAGCTCGAGTTTGTCGAAGTGGAGCAGGTCATCGGCAGGACACGCACCCTGAATGCGACGCTTGAGGTTGCGGGGGGCGAGGAGCGCGTCAGCGTCTCTTCCGCTTCAGCGCTGATGGACCGCAACACCAGCGCGGTGACCGGCCTGATCGAGAGGGAGCAGGCGGATGAATTGCCGCTCAATGGCCGCGACTGGTCATCGCTGACGGCCTTTGTTCCGGGCGCCATTGACACCGGCGGCAGCAACCAGCGGACGGTTCGCTTTGCCGGACGCGGCCTGGACGACAGCAACTTTACCTATGACGGCGTCGACGCTACCAACATCGTGAATCAGACGCAGCGCCAGTGGGTGCGGCTCGCCATTCCGCTGGACGCGATCCAGGAGTTCCGCGTCGATTCGCTGATGGCAACCGCCGAGGAGGGCGCAACGGGGGGAGCACAATTGGATGTGACCTCGCCGTCGGGCACGAACCGATTTCACGGACGCCTGTTCGAATACTTGCGCAACAATGTCTTTGACGCGCCGCTGCCTGAGTGGGCCTCCAACGGCGAAGCGCAGCAGCCGCTGCGTCTGAATCAGTTCGGCGGCGCGCTCGGTGGGCCCATCGTGCGCGATAAGACGTTTTTCTTTCTCGCTTCTGAAGCCTATCGGCAGAACTGGGGCTATCCGGTGAGCGGCGACGTGCCGAGCCAGTCGCTCAAAGCCGCGGTCCCGAGCGCCTCGCCGGTGTACGCGATCCTCAACGGATTCCCCGAAGCTGGTCCCAATAGGATTCTGACACCCTGGACGCCAGCCACCGACCCGAACGATCCGCACTACATGGACTATGACCTGCTGACCTGCGCATGCACGCAGGTGGTCAACGAGGGCTCGGCGATGCTGCGGCTCGACCAGCACTTCTCAGAGAAGACCACGGGCTTTATGCGCTTCAACTACGACCGGTCGGTCGATACGCAGCCGCTTTCGGCTTCCGCAACGGACTTGCAGCAAAAGGTTTCGGCGCCGGTCAATGGCGCGCTGGAATTGCTGCACGTCTTCAATTCCCACCTCGTGAACGAGGCCAAAGCGGGTTTCAATCGCTCCACCGACAACCAGTACAATTCGAGCGACTCCGGGATTATTTATCAGATTGCGATTTCGAGGGGTCCCGGGCCGGGATTTGTCACGGAGAACTACAATTACGCCAGCATCTACGTGGGCAACTCGTTTTCGGGAATCGACAACCTGACCTGGGCCCATGACCGGCATACCTTCAAAGCCGGAGTGGAAATTCGGCCTATTCAATTGAACCAGGAATACGGGCAACACGGAAAGATCACATTTTCCACGGTGGAAAATCTCGCGAATAATGCAGTGACGAAAGCCAGCCTGACAGGCGCCTTGCCGGTCAACCACCTGCGCAAGAACGATTATTTCCTCTACGCGCAGGACGAGTTCAAGTGGCGGCCGAATCTCGTCCTGAACCTGGGGGTGCGCTACACAATCTTTGATCTCTTCCACGAGGCCAACGGATTGGCCAATCCGTTCGATTTTGCCACCTGCGGGGCGCAGGGATTCTGTGGCGTGGGCTCGAGCTTCGGCCAGCAGAACTACGGTGATATCGATCCCCGCGTGGCCTTCGCCTGGAGGCCCTGGAAGGGAAACGAGACGGTGATTCGGGGTGGATTCGGCATCTACCATGAAGACGGACAGTTGGACGATCAAAATCTTCCCGCCAAAAACGAAGTCCCTTCCTATTCGGCAACAGGCAGCTCAAGCTCGCCGCTCTCCTATTGCCCACCCTCAGCGTGCGCGACAGCGGTCCCATTCGGCGCCGGAACCCTCTCACCGAATGCCGAACAACGGGACCGCAAAGATACATATGTCGAGCAGTGGAACTTCTCGGCGCAGCGGGAGCTGACGGCGAGCTTCGTGGGCACAATCTCCTATCTGGGAAGCCACGGCGTGCATCTGCTGGAAACCAACGTGGTGAACCTGATCAATCCGGCCACGGGGGTTGTGCAATATCCGGCCTTTGCTCCGGCCATCGGCTGGCGCGGCTCAATCGGCATGAGCTCGTATAATGGCCTCTCCGTGGCATTGCGGCGTTCGTTCTCCCGTGGTCTTCTGGTGGCGGCTAATTACGAATGGTCGCACGAGATCGACAATGGCTCCAACGGCAGCGGCGATGGCGACGAGATCTCGCCGCAGAATCCGTTGTGCCTGGCCTGTGATCGCGCCAGCGGTGCCTGGGACGCCCGCCACGTGGTCAATGGCAATGCGGTCTATCAGCTTCCCTTCGGCCCGGGCAAGCCGATGCTGAACCAGCGTGGGATTGCCAGCGCCGTCACGGGCAACTGGCAACTGACGACGACCGCTCTGGCCCGCACCGGATTCCCGGTGAATGTGTTGATGCCTTCGAGCTACATCGCGCCGGATGGGGCCTCGGGCACGGAGCGCCCCGATCTGGTTCCGGGCGTCTCGTTGACTCCTCCGGGAGGCAGGACGGTGGCGGAGTGGATCAATCCAGCGGCCTTTGCCACGCCGGCCGGAGAATTCGGCACCGCGCCGCGCGACCTGGTTCGCGGGCCGGGCACCTGGCAGATCGATCTCGGCACCAGCAAAGCGATTTTGTTGCCGGAGAAGGGGCAGCTCGAATTCCGCTCGGAGTTTTACAACATTTTCAATCATCCGCAACTGGGTCAGCCGCAGGCTACGTGTGACGTTTCCTCTTCATCTCCTGCGGGCTGTCCAACGGGGTTCGGCAGCATTATCAACACGGTGAACACGATATCGCCACAGACCCCGGTCGGATCGGGAACCCCGCGCGAGATGCAGTTCGCGCTGCGGTTAGAGTTCTGATGCTTTTTGCCGTCAGCAATCTGAGATTGTTAGATTCACAGTGATGTCTTCGCAATCCAGACCGGCGCGGCGGAAGATGCGGGCGTTGCCGCTTATCGCCGCCGCCTATTTCATGGTTTCAGGCGGTCCCTACGGGATCGAGGACATCCTCGGCGGGGCTGGATTCGCGCGCGCCATTGTGATTCTCCTCGTGCTGCCGCTGGTCTGGAGCCTGCCTACCACGCTCATGATCGGAGAACTGGCCAGCGCCATTCCGGCTGAAGGCGGATTTTATATCTGGGTGCGGCGCGCGCTGGGCCTCTTCTGGGGTTACCAGGAAAGCTGGCTCTCGCTCGCGGCCAGCATCTTCGATATGGCGCTCTATCCGGCGATGTTTGTGCTGTATCTGGGCAAGTTGAATTCGCCGCTCACCGCCGGCTGGAAAGGATACCTTTGCTCGCTCGGCGTGGTCGTGCTTTGCTGCATCTGGAATCTGCGCGGCGCGCCGGAGGTGGGTGAGGATTCGGTGGGTCTGGGGGTATTGCTGCTGGCGCCGTTCGCGGTCCTGGTCCTGATCGGTGTGGAGCGCGGACTCGCGCGGCATCCCGCGGTCATGTGGAGTCAACCGGCAGCGGGCGCGGGTTTCTCAACCGCTTTGCTCGTCGCCATGTGGAATTACATGGGCTGGGACAACGCCTCCACCATAGCGCAGGATGTGGAGAATCCCCAGCGTACCTATCCCCGCGCGATGATTGGCGCCACTGTGCTGACCGCCGTCACATATATTCTGCCGCTTGCCGCAATAGCGCTCGCTGGCCTCTCTGCAGACAGTTTCTCCACAGGCGACTGGACCACCGCAGCCTGGACCCTCGGCGGTCCGGTGTTAGGAATGGCCGTGGTAGTGGGTGGCTGCATCACCGGCATCGGCATGTTCAATGCGCTGATGATGAGCTACACGCGTCTGCCCGTGGCCATGGCGGAGGACGGGATGCTGCCACGCGTGTTTGCTATGCGCAATCGCCGCGGCGTGCCCTGGGTGAGCGTACTGACATGTGGAATGGCGTGGGCCCTTGCACTGAATCTGCCTTTTGAACGGCTTATCTCCATTGATCTGGTTCTCTACGGATCGAGCCTGCTGCTGGAGTTTATAGCGCTCGTGGTTCTTCGCATACGCGAGCCGGAACTGAAACGGCCTTTCAGGGCGGGTAATTTTTTCTTCGCATGCCTATTGGGTGTCGGACCGGCTGCGCTCATCGGTTACGCTCTCTATGTCTCGCGCGGAGAAAAAGTGGTGGGTTCGGTCTCTGCGCTTCTATTCGCAGGCGCGGTAGGGCTGGTCGGCCCGCCGCTTTACTGGCTCACGGTGGCGCTCAAGGCACGCCGCCTGGCATCGGTTGCAATGGCCGAAGAAATTTTTTCGAAATCCGCAAAGAACTGATGGGACGGCGCTGTGCAGAAGGCGCCAGCGTTATTTACACAGCGGCGACTTTCTTTTTCGTCTCAGCGTGCCTGGCCTTGGCCTCTTGAAACATCTTGATGGCCCGCGCCACACGATCGCGCGCATACCCCGCATCGTGCCATCCCTTTACCTCTACCCGCTTGCCCTCGAGATCCTTGTAAATCGAGAAAAAATGGGTGATTTCCTTCAGCAGGTGCGGATACATATCAGTGTAGTTCCACACGTTGGTGAAGCGAGGATTGTTCTTGCCGACTGCGAGCACTTTCTCATCCAGGACGCCTTGGTCGAGCATCTCGAGCAGGCCAATGGGACGAACCTCTTGCACGCAGCCGGGAAAACTGGGGTCTGGCACCAGAACCAGCACATCCAATGGGTCGCCGTCATCGCTGAGCGTAGACGGAATAAAGCCGTAATCGCCGGGATAATGAACGGGCGAGTGCAAGTTGCGGTCCAGTTTGAAGACGTGCAGCTGTTTGTCGTATTCGAACTTTTGCGTACCGTCTTTGGGAATCTCAATGACCGCCCGAAAGACCTCGGGTGCGCGGTCGCCGACGGGCAGTTCCAGATAATTAACCATCACATCTTCCTTTTCTTCCGGGCTGGGAGCACAAATCCGCGCCGGCATGTGAAATCAAACCGGGCCTGGTCTAGCCGGCAGCTTACCTGCCGGAACTACTATAATTACGGATAATGAAGGCGCATGTCTATGTCACGCTGAAGACATCGGTTCTGGACCCGCAGGGCCAGACCATCCAAAATGCTTTGCACAAGATCGGATTTACCGATGTGGCCTCCGTGCGCCAGGGTAAATACTTCGTCCTCTCGCTCACCGACGGTCTTACGGCCGAGGCAGCTAGCGCGCACGTGGAAAACGTGGCCCGCGATGTGCTTACCAATCCAGTCATTGAAGAGTTTACTTACCGCATAGAGGAATAAAGCCGCACAATACGGTCTTCGCTGCTTTTCAGGAGGCATGCCGCAACTCCCAAGTATGTGCGATGAATCGCCTCGGTAGTGGGTCAGTTTGAATGCATATTGCCTCAGGGGCTAAAGCCCCGCCGACTTTGTTGAACTTTTATGTACGGGCTAAAGCCCGTACCCTTCAGGCCCGTACCCCTTCAAAACCGGCCAAACTGACCTACTACGCTATTGTGGTGTCCCAGAAGTTCATAGCAGAAGTCGAAGGATGACAGCAGCAGTTATGCTGCGAACTTCAGAGACAGGACACTATTGGGTAGTGGGTTATTTTGAAGGATACAGGCTTCAGCTTGAAGGGTACGGGCTTTAGCCCGTACATCAAACCACACAAATTGAGTGGGGCTTCAGCCCCTGAGGCACAGGCAATTCCAAACTGACCCACTGCCATCGCCTCCTTGCGCTTGCGCATGTCGCATACAATCGATCTATGTGTGGGATAGTCGGTTACGTCGGTACGAAGAAGGTCCTTCCTGTGATCGTCGAGGGGCTGCGGCGCCTCGAATACCGCGGCTACGATTCGGCCGGGATCGCCGTGGGCAGTCCCTCGGCGGAACTGCTGCAGGTTTGCCGTGCGCCGGGCAAG
>JASHQE010000314.1 GCA_030037705.1 Acidobacteriaceae bacterium
ATCGGCCTCATTCAAAACTTTTTCGGCGGCCTCGACGAGGAGTGGTTCATCCTGATTCACGTCGACATTGAACGCAAAGCGGCGCCGGCCATGACCCTGTTGCCTGCCTGCCTCGATGCCGCCGAGGCCGGCCAGGCCGAAGAGCTGGAAGCTCTCCTCACGCAGGTTGAATCCTCGTTGCGCGCCATGCACATGACCATGCTGCGTATGCCGGAGCACTGTGATCCCTACATCTACTATCATCGCGTTCGGCCATACATCCACGGCTGGAAGAATCATCCTGATCTGCCCGATGGCCTGATCTACGAAGGTGTCGCTGCTTATGGCGGACGCCCTCAGCAGTTCCGCGGCGAGACCGGAGCGCAAAGCTCGATCGTGCCGGCGCTTGACGCCATGCTGGGGGTCACGCATCAACAGGATATGCTTCGCGTCTATCTCGAAGAGATGCGCACGTACATGCCCCCGGCGCACCGCGCGTTCCTCTCATCGCTCGAAAGCAGAGCTTCCGTGCGCCCTTTTGTGCAACGCTGCGGCAGACCATCCCTCACTTCCGCTTACAACGCCTGTACCGAAGCGGTGGAAAAGTTCCGTTCCCTCCACTTGGAATACGCGGCGAAGTACATCTTTCAGCAGGCGCAGACTGACTCAAAGAATCCCCACGCAGTGGGAACCGGTGGGACTCCATTCATGCAGTATCTTAAGAAACATCGCGATGAAACGGGACAAAGTCGCTTGGAAAGGTGAATCGTTGCCCATCGATCTGAACCGCCGTATCGCCTGGACGCGGCGGCTTGCAATTCTGGCCGCCGCCTGTTCCGCTCTCTCCGCTCGGGCTGCGGCGCCGGCCAAGGCTACCTCACTTATCGGCAAACCGGCGCCGGGTTTTGTTGTATCCACGCTTGGAGGTAAGTCCGTCTCTTTGGCCGACTACCGGGGCAAGGCGATTCTGGTGAACTTCTGGGCGACGTGGTGTGGAAACTGCAAACTGGAGATGCCGTGGCTGGCGCAGTTGCGGGAAAAGTACAAAGGCCAAGACTTCGAAGTGCTGGGTATCGTAACTGACGACGCGCCTACGGCCAAGATCACCGCATTAACCCAGAAGTACGGTGTTCACTATCCGATCCTTGGCTGCAATCACGCGACGGCGCAGGCATATGGAGGACTCCCGGATTTGCCGGAGTCCTTCTTTATCAACCGGCACGGCAGGATTGTCGCGGTTATGGAGGGCGTCGATTCCGAGCAGGAGATCGAGACGAATATCAAGAAAACTCTCGGGACAAAATGATAGATGGCTCGCGGCCAGTCATTGAGGATCAGTGACTAAGGAACTGAGCAGAAGGACAGAAGCAAATGATCGGAATTCGGAAACGGAGGATGATCTCAATTCAGTTCCTCGCGCTCTGGCCGGCATCTGTTGTGGCATTGCAACAAGCCTCACAACCGCCGGATGGAATGATCCGTGTAAATAGCGATCTGGTTGTTGTAGACGTTGTTGTAACTGACGCCCAGAATCGCCCGGTGCATCATCTCGCGCCGTCGAATTTCACGCTACTTGAGGATGGTCGTCCGCAGACGGTCACGGTGTTTGAAGAGCACGAGACAAAGCCGGCCGCGGAGACGGCTCCTCTTCCGAAACTTCAACCAGGTACATTTACGAACTACACACCGGTTTCCGCCGATGGCGCTCTCAACATTCTTCTGCTCGACAAATTGAATACCCCGATGGACGCGCAAACCTTCGTCAGAGATCAGGTCCTGAAATACCTGAAGGAGATGCCTGCTGGAACGCGCTTGGCTATCTTTTCATTGACCACGCGGTTGCAGATGCTCCAGGGATTCACTTCAGACCCCGAGGTCCTGCGAGCGCTCGTCGAAGGCAAGAAGACACTGCCCGATGGCTCTCCGCTCTTGGCAGACGATACAACGTCCGGTCAGCTTGCGGACTTCCTTGGCAACTCCCCGGACGGCGCAACCGTTCTCGCGAGTCTGCAACAGTTCGAGGCTCAGGAACAGTCCTTTCAACAACAGCTTCGCGCGCGCTATACTCTCGATGCCTTCAACCTACTTGCCAGGTATTTGAGCACGCTGCCTGGCCGCAAGAATGTGATTTGGTTCTCCGGCTCGTTCCCGATCAACATCATGCCCGACGGGAATCTTCCCAATCCATTTGCGGTGATGGCTTCCTCTGAAGCCGAATTCAGAGAAACGACTGACATTTTGACACGCAGCCAGGTCGCTGTTTACCCCATTGACGCCCGCGGCCTGATGACGACCCCCATGTTTAACGCCGCGAATTCCGGCCGGCAGTATGTACGGAATCCTGGCGCCTTCACGAGCGACAATGCGGCGTTTCATCAGCAGACCGCCCAGGAACAAGCGACCATGAACCAGATGGCCGAAGCCACCGGCGGAAAATCCTTCGTGGATACGAACGGCCTGAAGGAGGCCGTCGCCGAAGCGATTGAGGCGGGTTCCAACTACTACACGCTGGCCTACAGGCCAGCCAATCGCAACTGGAATGGAAACTACCGGAAGATCCAGCTCAAGGTCAATCAGCCCGGAGTCACTCTCGACTATCGCCGTGGCTACTATGCCGACGATCCGAACCGGCCTGCGAAGGCGAGCCAGGTTCAGCATCCAACGACCGATCCGGCTCCATACAGTGTGGTCGAGACAGCCATGATTCACGGGGCTCCAAGTCCAGCGGAGATCGTCTTTCTAACTGATGTACACCCCAGTGTGGAGGGAGTCGAGCCGGCCGTGGCCGAAGGCAATAAGGTAAACCCGAAAGCCCCGGGGCCTTACCGCCGGTTCACAGTGAACTTCCTGGCAAACGCCCGTGACGTTGCATGGGAACCCTCGGCAAATGGTACTCGCCAGTGCGCAGTGGAGTTTCTCGCGTTCGTTTACGATGCGGACGGTGTGCTCGTCAACACACAGACGAGTGGTATCGGAGCAATCCTCAAGGAAGCCGACTATCTAACCAACACCAGGCGCGTCCTTCACGATCAGCAGCAGATCAGTGTTCCGGCGAAGGGCGAGTACTACCTCCGCCTGGGCATCCATGACATGAAAGCAGATCGCGTGGGCGCTTTGGAGCTTCCGGTCTCTGCTGTAATGAACCTACCCACTGCGACGCAAGCCGGAACCCCTAAAACAGAGTCCTCGCCGAGATAGGCACGAGAAGGCGCGCAAGTGTTGCTATCGGAGTTTGCAATTTGATCTGGGAGGAATGAACGTATGAGGCTCTTGCGAGTTTTTCTTTGGAGCTTGGCTGTCTTTGCTGTGTTATCGACGGCTCTGTTTCTGGCCATACGGCGGGCGCCCGGCCAGACCTATGCCGCACGTGCCGCTATCGTGAATCCCGATCAAGGCAAGGCGGGTGTCTATCGGTCGCTGGCGCAGCTCGCCTACCAAGCCTATGCGGAGAAGAACGATGGCGAAGCAGCGGTGCTCGCTCGAATTCTTGAGAAAGTATGGGCGAGCGAGAGCGCAAATCTCCGCGCATCGTCACCAGACGTCTGGCAGAAAATCAATAAGAGCATGGACCGCTTCGCCCGGCCCTTGATTGGGGCTTCCACTGGCGGGCGGCCACAGGAAGATTTTGAAGCTTCAGCGTATCAGCAATACCTCGCGGATCTCTCCGCGGCGGATTAGGTGACTCGATGCCCGTTGCTCGCCACTTACCACTCGCCACCGTCGTATTCATTCTGGTTCTGACCGGATGGGGATCTTCCTCTGCGCAGCAAGCTGCAGCACCGGCTGACGTGATTTTCTATGACGGCAATATTCTCACCGGTAAGGATCTCCTTACTATCCACCGCGAACGGGTATCGGCGCTGGCGATTCGCCAAGGCATCGTCATTGCCACTGGAACCGACGCGGAGATTCTCAAGATGCGCGAGCCGCATACGCAGGTTGTCGATCTCCACGGCGCTTTTGCGATGCCCGGCTTCAATGACGCGCATGTGCATCTGGCCTCTGCAGGACGCGAGAAGCTGACCGTTGACCTGGTGGGCGCAAAATCGCTCCAGGAGATGCAGACCCGCATTGCAGCGGCTGCCAAAGCGGCGGCTCCTGGAACGTGGCTCCGCGGCCGCGGCTGGGACCATACGCTGTGGCCATCCGGTCAGCTCCCGACTCGTCAGGATCTCGACAGGATTACGGGCGGCCATCCCGCGGTCTTCACTCGCGTGGACGGGCACATTGCCGTAGCCAACAGCAAAGCCCTCGAACTCGCCGGTATTGCCAAAAACTCGCTCGACCCGCCAGGCGGCAAAATCGACCGTGACGCAAAAGGTGAACCTACAGGCATCATCCGCGAGACCGCAGTCGATCTCATCTATGCCCAGGTTCCTCCCGCAACCCACGCCGAGCAGCGGCGTGCGCTGGAACTTGCCGTGCAGGACGCGGTGGCTCATGGCATCACCTCGCTTCAGGACTACTCCACCTGGGATGATTTTCTGATCTATGAGGAAATGGAGCGCGAGGGCAAGTTGCCGGTCCGCATCAGTGAATGGCTGACTTTTCTCGATCCGCTGCCTCAACTTCTGCAGCAACGCGCGCATCATGCCGCGGATGATCCGATGCTGCATACGGGCATGCTCAAGGGCTTCATGGATGGCTCGCTCGGCTCACGTACCGCAGCCTTGAACGCGCCTTATAGCGACGATCCCGGCAACTCGGGTATCCCTCAATTCACTCAGGCCACTCTCAATCAGATGACGGTTGAACGCGCGAAAGCAGGCTTCCAGATCGGCTTTCACGCTATCGGTGACCGCGCCGCGACGATGGCTCTGAATGCCTTTGCCGCTGCGGAGGCGGCCGTTCCGCAAAGCGCCCGGTTCCGCTTCCGCATCGAGCACGACCAAGTCATCGACCCGCAAGACTTCGCACGATACAAGTCACTCGGCATCATCGCCTCGATGCAGCCGAACCATCTGTTGACGGATATGAACTGGGCAGAAGACCGGATTGGCCCGATACGCGCCAAAAATTCCTATCCGTGGAAGACCTTCTGGGATCAGGGCACTGTCCTTCCCTTCGGGACCGATTACCCGGTCGAGCCAATCACGCCGTTCCGTGGCCTCTATGCGGCGGTGACACGCGAGAACGAAGCCGGCACAAAATCCTATTTTCCAGAACAGGCGCTCACGATCGATCAGGCGCTTTTCGCCTATACCCAGGCATCCGCGTATGCCGAGTTCGCCGAAACAAAGAAGGGCAAACTGTCGCCGGGATATTATGCCGATTTCGTCGTGCTGGACAAGGATTTGACAAAGGTCACGCCACAAGAGATTCTCCACACGCACGTGTTGCGGACAGTCCTAGGTGGAAGGACCGTGTATCTCGCCCCCGCGCCACAGCAATAACGCATCCGAACCATGCAAATCATCCAGGCGACACTGAAGAATACGCTCCGATCACGGAGCATGGGTGCGCAGTTCCATGGATGAAGGCCTGCTCTGTGGAGACCGCGGTTAGCTCGCGCCGACTTGGCTGCCCGATTTCGCACCACCTTCTCTTAGAGAAGTTTTCCAGTTTATATGTGGCATTTATGGCGTGAGTGAAGGGTAGCTTTTTCTTGGCGAACAAGCTACTTAGCCATTGTGACTCTGCGTTTCAGCAACTGGAAAACCGCAGTCAATGCATGCCCCAAATAAGTGAACCGTTGAATTCCCCCCGACTTTTGCCGATATAGATTCATATCTACAACATCGTGCGTCAGAGAAGGAGCTGCTTGAGCCTCCATGCTCATTTGAGCAAAAGAGACATCATGCGGTCCTCTATAAGGTCTCGCCAAGACAAGCGGGTTGTGCTGACACAAACGGGGAATGGACAAGAGTCCATCAATTTAGAATGATTAAACTAAAAGGCAAATATATTCAGGCTCCAACGTTGCGCATGTTCAGGCGATATTATTATTTACTGCCCTATAGTCTGCGGATAAGATTTCGTAATCGTCATCGCGATTTTGCGATCTCATCCCGCGTCCTCAGAGCATGTCACCGGCTCCAGATAATCCTGGTGCTTGCCTCTTTCATTGCAGCCTCCTGCCAAGGTGAGCAACCCGATCTGACTCAGAAAAGCCTCGAAGATCTGATGAACATCGAGGTGACTTCCGTCGCCAAGAAGGAACAAAAGACATCGCAAGCCGCAGCCGCGGTCTTCGTAATCTCTTCCGATGAGATTCGGCGGTCGGGGGCATTGAACATTCCCGATCTCCTGCGCATGGTTCCGGGCATTGAGGTGGCCCAACTGAATGGCAGTGTGTGGGCTATTTCCGCTCGTGGCTTCAACGGCCAGGAGTCGAACAAGCTTTTAGTCCTGATCGACGGGAGAACCGTGTATAACCCGATCTTTGCCGGCGTGTTCTGGGACTCGCAAATAGTGCCCCTGGCCAGCATCGAGCGGATTGAGATCATCCGTGGGCCGGGTGCCGCAGTCTGGGGCGCCAACGCGGTCAATGGGGTCATCAACATCATCACCAAGAGTGCAAAAGATACTCAGGGTACATATGCTGTTGTCGGCGGAGGCAGCCTGGGAGCCCAGCCTGAAACGATGCGCTTCGGAGCAAAGGCCGGAAATCTGGGTGCATATCGCGTCTATGTTGAAGGGTTCCACACAGTAGCCCAGCGTTCAATCGATGGAGGCAATGGCGAAGATGACTGGAGCCTCGCCCACGGCGGGTTTCGGACAGATCTCAAGATATCTTCGAAAGACTCGGTGATGGCCGAGGGCGATCTCTATCGAGGTGATGCCGGAGAACTGGTTGTCGCCCCGGTCTCCATTGAGCCGCCGATCACTTCCACGCTCGCCTTACGCGACCAATACTCCGGATGGAACCTGCTCTCTCGCTGGACCCGCACCATCTCAGCAAACTCGGAGACCTCGCTCCAGATCTACTTTGACCGGACCAGCCGCGGAGACACGACGTACTCTCTGGGCCTGAACACCTTCGACGTCGATTTCCAGCACCACCTTGGGTGGGGTACTCATCAAGACCTGGTCTGGGGACTCGGTTCTCGCATCAGTTCGAACGGCACCGATCCCGAGTTTCGCATCTCATTTCAGCCTGAGAATCGGAACTTAGCACTGTTCAGCTCGTTCGTGCAGGATGAGATCGCAACATTCCAGGATCATCTGCACACCACAGTGGGAGTACGTCTCGAGCATAACAGCTACACGGGGTTCGATACCGAACCTTCCATCAGCATGGTATGGGCACCCAATAACAAGACGATGTTCTGGAGCGCTATCTCCGGAGCGAACCGCACGCCCGCGCGCAGCGACAGGGATATTCGGGTCAACGTGGAGGCGCTTCCCGGGCCAAACGGTCTTCCTCTTCTGGTTAGCTATTTTGGAAATCCAAACCAGAAGAACGAGCATGTCACCGCCTTTGAAGCCGGATACCGCAAAACCATCTCGAAAGATCTCTCGTTGGATGCGACCGCCTTCTACAACCGATATCGGGATCTGCAGTCTGTGGAGCCGGGCGCGATCCAACTCGAGACCAACCCTGCGCCGCCACATCTTCTGCTTCCCTGGACTTTTGCAAACGGACTCTACGGAGAAGCGCACGGCTTTGAAGCATTTGCAAACTGGAAACCCACAAGGGCCTGGACGCTCAATCCCGGTTATTCCTTTCTCACAACCCACATTCACCGCTTCGTAGGCAGCGAGGATGTGACCGAAGGCCCAGACACAGAAGGCGGCGCTCCCAAGCAGCAGGCAGAGTTGCGCTCCCGGTTGGATATATCGCGCGGATGGCAATGGAATACTTTGGCGTATTTTGTGGATCGGCTGCCTGCACTCTCGGTTCCTGCCTATACACGTCTTGACACGAACCTGACCTGGCAGCTTGGAGAGAGACTCTCCATGACGTTGGCTGGGCAGAACCTCCTGCAGGATCGGCATCTGGAATATGCGGGCCCTGACTCATCAGTACAATCCGGAGAAATCCGGCGCAACGGCTACGCCAAGATTGAGTGGTCGTTTTGAGTGGCAGGCGAGTTATGGATCCGGTTGCAGATACGGCCGCGGAGAAAGCGATTTCAGGGCGCGCCACAAGGCATTTTGTTGAGTTCCTGTGCCTGTGCATCGCCGTCTGCCTTGCGGCAGCGCCGAAAAACAGTGTCGCTCAGGATGCTACCGGAGAGTACCAAGTGAAGGCAGCCTTCGTTTTCCATTTTGTCCAACTCGTGGATTGGCCCTCCGATGCGCCGAACGGCAGCGAACAACCAGTAAGCCTCTGTCTATTCGACGATGAGCCCAACCGGAAAGAGTTTGAAAGCATAATCGACGGCAAATCCTTTGGCGATCGGGTACTTCGTGTCCGCATGGTGCACCAGCAGCAGGATATCCGTGGCTGCAGTATTTTGTTTCTGAGCCGTGATGAGATCCGCCGTCAGAATGAAGCGCTTAGAGATCTGCAAGGACAGCCAGTGCTGACCATTGGCGAGACGGACAACTTTTTGAAGGACGGAGGCATGATCCGATTTCATCTTGAAGACGGCCGGGTACGCTTTGATATCAACCTGCCGGCTTCTGATGCGGCCAAGTTACGCATCAGTTCCCGCTTACTCCTTCTGGCCTCGCAAGTGCTGCGTGACCCGGCCGCGGAACACGGAGGGGGCTAGTGGAATGAGCGTTCAAGATCTTCCAATCCGTGTTCGTCTGGCACTGTTGATCCTGTTTTCAAGTTGCCTCGCAGTTTTGCTTGCCGCAATCGGGTTCGCCGTCTATGAGCGCGGAAGTCTGCGCGTAAGCGCGGAACGGGAAGTAACGGCGTTGGCGGACAGTCTTGGCACCAACACTGCGGCATCTCTGGCCTTCAGCGATCAGAAAACCGCGGAGGAAATGCTGCGCTCCCTGTCCACGGAGCCGCACGTGCTCGCCGCAGTCCTTTACGATAATGGCGGTCAAGTCTTTGCCGAATACCATCGGGATGCAGCGGCCGGTCGCCTTGCGCAGATTAGCTGGCGTGCCGATGGGACTCAGTTCGACTCCCGGAATCTGACCCTGTTCCGCGGCGTCTTCCTCTCCAAAGAACGCGTGGGGACGATCGCTCTGGTCTTTGATCTGTCAGAGTTTCACTCTCGTCTATTGAATTACATTCAGATTGCCATTCTGGTTCTCTTTCTTTCTGTTCTCTCCGCTTTTCTGGCATCTCTTCGCCTGGCGCAGTCCATTGGCAGACCTTTGGTTCAGCTATCCAGCGTAGCTCGGCAGATAACGTCAAAAAGGGACTACTCGGTTCGCGCCAATATCCGCGCCGGCGGGGAAACTGGATTGCTCGTCACTTCTTTCAATGAAATGCTCGCTGAGATCGAATCCCGTGAAGAGTCACTCCGGGAGAGCGAGGAGCGTTACGCGCTGGCAGCGCGCGGCGCCAACGATGGGCTGTGGGACTGGAATCTCATGACCAATGAGATCTATTTCTCGCCCCGCTGGAACCACATGCTGGGCTACTCGGAAAGCGAACGTTGGACCGACCCCGAGGAGTGGCTCGGTCGCATCCATACGAGCGATAGGGATCGAGTGCGCGCGGAGATCCGGGCCCATTGCGACGGGAAGAGCAACGAATTTGTCAGCGAATATCGGATGCATCATAAATCCGGCGGCTACATCTGGACATTGAGCCGGGGAATCGCCGTGCGCGATCCGCTCGGCAAAGCTGTTCGAATCGCCGGATCGCAATCGGACATCACGGAAGGCAAGACCGCAGATCCGTTGACGCAGATTCCCAACCGTCTCTATTTCATGGACCGGCTCGAATCTGCGATCGACACGGCTCAGCAGAAGCATACGCGTTTCGCTGTGCTGTTCATTGATCTGGATGAATTCAAGGTCGTCAATGACAGTCTCGGTCATGCGGCAGGCGACGAACTGCTGATTGATGTCGCAGGGCGCCTGCGCGCCACCATCCGATCGAGCGCGCATCACAAAGACGGCGGACAATCTGTAGTCGCGCGCATCGGAGGAGATGAATTTGCCGTCCTCCTCAGTCCTATTGAGCGAGACGATGATGCTGCGGTCGTGGCTCAGAGAATTCTTGCGCGGCTTAGCGAGCCGGTCTATTTTGAAGGGCGCCGCATGTTCGTCTCAGCGAGCATAGGCGTCGCATTTAACTCTCTCGGAGCAACCCCGGAAGACCTGCTGCGCAATGCCGATACGGCGATGTACTCTGCCAAGAGCGCGGGCAAGGCTCGAATGGAGCTCTTCAACCAGGGAATGAGAGAACGCGTCATTACGCGTTTCGAAACCGAGGCAGGCTTGCGCAAGGCAATCGAGACAGATCAGCTCGTGCTCCACTACCAGCCAATCTTCGGCCTCGGCGAGCACCGCATCTGCGGATTTGAGGCGCTAGTCCGCTGGAACCACCCGGAGCGCGGGTTGGTTCCGCCCGGAGCATTTATCCCCATTGCCGAAGAAAGCGATCTGATTATTCCGCTTGGCCGCTGGGTGCTCCGAGAGGCGTGCCGGCAGATGGCGGAGTGGCAGAAGAGCCTCGGTTCCGAACCCTTATTGACGATCAGCGTCAACGTCTCCTCAAGACAGCTTACCGACTCGCGCTTCATCGACGACGTCTCGGCCGTCCTCCATGAGACTGGCCTTAATCCCGCATGTCTGGCGCTCGAAGTGACCGAAAGCTCAATCATGGGAAATCCAACGAAGACACTCGAGACCCTGCATCGGCTTAAGCGCATGAATATCCTGCTCGAAATCGACGACTTCGGAACCGGTTACTCATCTCTAAGCTACTTGCAGCAACTGCCATTCGATACATTGAAAATCGACCGTTCCTTCATACGGGATTTGAGGGCCGGCAGCAACAGCGTGGATATCGTGCGGGCCGTACTCGAACTTGCGCATTCGCTCAAGATGGAGGTCGTCGCCGAAGGAGTCGAGACTCAGGATCAGATAGAGACGCTTGACGATCTTGGTTCTGATTTTATACAGGGCTATTTACTCTCGAAACCACTTGCTCCAGCCGCGGCGTGGCAACTTTACGCCGATGCCCGCACCGATGCAGCCGCCACCCTGAATGCGGCGGCTGCGGCTGCGACAGCGACAGCATGAAAGACAAGTGATCGATCTCTGTCCTCACCTCGGCTGCGGGAACAACAAGGCGGAAGCACAGCGCAAGCGTAATTTGAATTGCGGAAATCCAAAGAAAAGCCCCCAAAGATGCTTGCACTGATCCGTAACCTCAAGACTCGCGGCTGACTCGCGCCCAGCACGTACTTTCGTAATCAAAGATGAATTCTTAGCAGGTGCGAAAGAAAGCTAGCATATTAGCCAGGCTCGTTTTGCATCTTGTGCGACGCCACTCATTCCTCCATTTGCGGGTTCGGAGCCGAATCCTTGATTGCCTTGAGCCGGACATTCCCATACATCGGGGTCGGAAATGAAAAAGTTTGTATCGCTCCAGGCCGTCGGCATTGGAACTGGCCTTATCCTGTTCACGATTGGGTGCAGCATGGGAGCCCGCTTCAACACCGTCTATTCACTCACAGTCAATTCGGTGAATCCAGCGAACGGCGTTTCCATCACCGTTTCACAGCCTGACGTCAACGGCGCGGCCAGCGGCGCCACGGGCTTTGCGCGCACTTATTCACCGGGGAGCACAATCACGCTCACCGCGCCGGCCACTGCCGGCGGCAACTCCTTTTCGTCCTGGACCGGCTGTACCAGTTCCGACGGCGGCGCCTGCACCGTCACGGTGAAAGCGAACACTACGGTGACCGCCGCTTACGTCACGCCTCAATTGATTACACCGACAGTGACCGTGACGCCATCGCCGGCCAGCATCACCACGGCGCAGTCGCTGAGCGTAGCGGTGAGCGTGAGTGGAGGCGGTGGCAGTCCAACGCCAACCGGCGCGATCGTTCTCTCGAGCGGAACCTACGCCTCTTCGTCAACCACGCTGAGCGCTGACTCCGCAACGATTACAGTGCCTGCGGGTTCATTGGCTGTAGGCGCCGATACGTTGACGGCGACGTACACACCGGACTCAGCGAGTTCCGCGACTTATACCAGCGCTACGGGAACAAGCACGGCGACGGTAACCAGCAGCACGCCGCAACCGACTGTGACCCTGGCTGCCAGCCCGACAAGCATTGCGTCGGGTGGAAGCTCGATACTGACGTGGACGAGTACGAATGCGACCTCGTGCACGGCGAGCAGCGGTTGGAGCGGCACGGAAGCCACTAGCGGCACCGAGAGTGTGACGCCGGCGGCGACGACTTCTTATACTCTCACTTGCACTGGAGCAGGCGGTTCGGCAAATGCGAGCGCGACCGTGACCGTCGGCCCGGGCTGGTTCACGCATATTGGCTGCGAAGGCGGAACGCTTGGAACACAGGTGGGACAAGGCGGCCCCGACGAGTTCACACAAACCTTCTCATCGACTCTCTATTCCGATACGGAGGTGGGTACGGGCAGCGAAAGCTGCCAGATGGGCATTACGCAAGGCAGCGATGGCTGGGCGCAATGGGGCGCCATTTATCAGTTCCCAACGCAGTTAAGTGTGGGCGACGATCTGTGGATACGGCTGAGTCTCTATGTGCCCTCAACGTTTAATTACACGGCTTCGCCGTGGCTGAAATTTATGCG
This sequence comes from Acidobacteriaceae bacterium, assembly GCA_030037705.1. Lineage (GTDB taxonomy): Bacteria > Acidobacteriota > Terriglobia > Terriglobales > Acidobacteriaceae > Telmatobacter. The sequence goes on from JASHQE010000314.1 coordinate 12,619, forward strand.
TGTCCTCACAGCAAGCCCAACGAATAACGACCAAGGTTATATCGATCTTTATATCGTTCCTCCGAACGGAACCATATGGGACGACGCTCTCAATGAGCAGGTAGCTACCCCCTTTGCCTTCTATTACGAAGGCAATGCAATTGTCAGAGGCGTGGGATCTCAACCGGCAAACAATATTGCGACAGATGAATGGGAAACTTACGAAATTTATTACCATCTCGATACCGTAAGTAAAGATGACGGCGGCGCCGGCGAGGTGCGTATCTGGAAGGATAACAACCTGCTGGCCGATTTGACGGATCAAGCTGTCTTGGCTGACTCGGCGACCTATGCCGAAGCGTTTTATTTGTTCACTTATTGGAACGGCAATGCGCCTGCGACACAGTCTCTGTATGTCGACGATGTTGAGATCACCAATCAGACACCGGCCAATACAGATGCTAACGGTTATCCCTTTATTGGCGCGCCTGTAATGCCTGCTGACGAAGCAGACAGCGCGGCGCGAGTGCAGTTCTAGAGACGTAGGAACTGGATTGGCTCTCTGTGTTTTCCCAGGTCTCCCGCCACGGTCCGCCACGGCGGAAGACCTGGGGCACCCAGCTATTCTCGTTCTCTCCCTACGGGAGAAATGCCGGCTACTTCTTGGACTTCTTCGGTTTGGTCGTCTTCGTGTTGGGAAAGCGGCCCAAGGTAATCGAGCAATTATGTCTGCAAGACAAGCTATAAACTTAACACCATCTTCTAACACTAAGGTAACGACAGAATTTCGATCTCTAAAATACTATCCATAGTACCCTTCTATTAACTCTCAGGTAATTATCACGCTGATCCGTTCAAGCTGGAACTCTATACGGCTTCGAGGGAAATGCGCGTCGGCCTGCGCGATATGGCCCGCTGCTGCGTGACACCGAGAAATTCAGATTGGGCCAGAAGCAATCGCTGTGAAGATGTTTGGGGCTTTTTGTGTCTCTTTTTTTCGATCGCGCACACGCTGTCCGGGAATGCGAGGGTCGCTACCGGTTTTCGCCGTTCTCTTGACGGCAGCTCTGGCAGGCTGCGGCGGTAGCATTCGGACAATTGCGACAGATTCGTTCACGGTGAGCGGCAGCGTATCCGCCGGCCAGCAGGCAATCGCAAATGCTTCGGTGCAGATGTACGCGACCGGAACGGCAGGAGATGGATCCGCAGCAACCCCATTGCTGAGCACTCCCGCAAAGACCGACGAGACGGGAAGCTTTGCGCTGAGCGGCCTGCACGCGTGCCCCCCCTCATCGAGCGAGGTGTACCTGGTTTCAACCGGGGGCTCGCCCGCCGAACTGGGAGCGGAGAATCCGGATGCAACTCTGATGACGCTGTTGGGTTCGTGCAGCGCGCTGGCCAACGCCGTTTCAGTCCGCCTGAACGAGGTCACGACGATCGCGTCCGTTTATGCAATGGCTCCCTTCATGAGCGGGCCAGAGGCGATCGGTTCCAGCACGGGCGATACACAGGCTTTGCTGGATGCCGCAGCACTGGCTTCGGAGCTGGCCAATCTTCAGACCGGCAGTTCGCCAGGGTCGGTCCCGGCCGGCGAGGCTGCGCCGACTGACAAGCTCAACACGCTGGCGAACCTGGTCAATAGCTGTGTGGATTCAGCCGGGGGATCAGCCGGCGATGGATCCTCCTGCGGCAATCTTTTTCAGTACGCTGGCGGAGAAACGGCATCGCCGGCCCGGGAGACGGTGAGCGCGGTGCTCGCCATTGCCAAGGCGCCCACGGTGAATGTGGAGCCGCTGTATCAGTTAGCCGTAGCCAGAGACGTCTTCGAACCCGTCCTCAACTCTGCTCCAGCGGACTGGACCCTGCAACTGGTTGAGACGCCGCCAGCACCGACCTTTTCCCCTGCGCCAGGCACCTACACCTCCGTGCAGAGCATAACGCTCTCAGACAGCGATCCCTTGGCGATCGTCTACTACACTACAGATGGAAGCACGCCCTCCGCCGGTTCGATCCCCTATTCTGGAGCAATTTCCCTGTCTGCATCGGCTACCATTCGGGCCATCGCTATTGTAGGGTCGCTAAGTAGTGCGGTGGCCACAGGAAGCTACCAAATTACCGGGAGCAGCGGGATTGCTGGACCCGCCGCGCAGAAGCTGGCATTCGTAAGTGCTCCGTCGAACAGCTCTGCGGGTGCGGCGATCACCCCGGCCATCACCGTCATCGCAGAGGATGCTTCGGGTAATCCGGTGACCGGATCCACGATCCCCATAGCGCTGGCGATGGGGAACAATCCTGGCGGGGCGATTCTGCAGGGTACAACATCAGCGAATGCGGAAACTTCGGCCGCGACTTTCAGTGGAGTGTCGATATCCCAGCCCGGCAGCGGTTATACCCTGATTGCCTCCAGTCCAGGGCTGACTTCTGCAGTAAGCCCGAGTTTCAACGTGGCCGCCGTTCCCGGCCAGCAGGCAGCGGCAACCTATTACGTTGCAAACTCCGGATCGGACGCGAATCCCGGCACGACGGCCTCGGCCCCATGGAAGACCATCGCACAGGTGAACCATGCGAAACTGGCGCCGGGAAGCCAGGTGGTGTTTCAGTCGACGAGTGTGTGGCATGAGCAGCTTACCGCGCAATCCGGGGTGACCTACGGACCCTATGGACCGGCGCCGAGTTGTACTCTGAGCGCTAGCCTGGTAGCTTCCTGCACCAATATGCCTGTGATCGACGGCGCCGATGTTGTGAACGGCTGGTCCTCTGCGGGAGGCTCAACATTTAAGGCCGCCTATTCCGGACCTGTATCCAAAGCCTTTGTGGATGCGATCTACAACCCGACCACGCCTTTAACGCTCGTGAGCAATGCGGGAACAGTCAACAGCACTCCGGGCTCGGTCTATGGAGATGGGCAGAATGTGTACGTTCATTTGGCCGATGGCTCCAATCCGGCAAACCACACAATCGAGGTGAGTGGCGCCCGATCGTACGGCGTCCTCGTCGGTGGTCCCGGGAATGTCACAGTTACCGGGCTGGAAATTATCCGGACTGCAAAAAGCGGCTACCTGAACTATTCCTTTGCCGGAACAGGCGCATCTAACGTGGTTGAGAATAGTGTGTTTTTCAATATCGGGGACTCGCTTCCGGACCAGAACCTGGGCGGTCCCATCGAGGGTGCGATTTTGTCGGTCGGAGGGTTGACGCAGGCGCCAGTAACCGGATTTTCCGCAATGAACAACTGGGTCGGGCAGATGGATGTCCCGCACGATACCCTGAACTACGCGTGGGCGGGGATTCAGTTGGATGGTATGGCGGCAGCCCAGGTTGCGAATAACAAAGTAGCGACTGTCAATGGCTGGGCGATCCGAGTGCAGGACTATTTCAATAATTCGTGTACGGCTCCCGTGATTACTTCCAACGAAACCGTGAACAGCGAAGGAAATATCGCCGTCTCAGGATGCCCGGAGGCCGTAGTGAAATCCAACTCGGCTCACAATTCCTTTGGCAATGGGCTGGAAGCGGGCCAGGGCCTGCGCCTGACGGATCTGTCGACCGGGCTGTATGTGGGCTACAACGACTTCGAGCACCTGCGGTCCGCATACAATAATCAGCTTTACAACGGAATTGATATCAACTTTGTGGCGAACGGAACTGCTATAGGAAACCATTGCCTGGACGTGGCTTTCACGTGCATGACTCTGGAAGCGGACAACGGCGCCTCATCGGGATGGACGGTCACGGCGAATTCGTTCGACGCATCTCAGAATGTCTATGTTGACGGCTCGGCTCCGAACTCCTCCATCCGCGTCTACCCCTTCTATATCCGCAACACCTCATTGGCGGGCGGCCTGACGATGAGCCAGAATACGCTGGTGGTGAATCCTGCAAGTCCGTACATCAAGTACGGCGCTATGTCGGCAACCGACCAGACCCACGACCTGACGCAGCCGCAGTTCGATGCCGCCTGTCCTGGATGCGAAGTGCCAAGTTCAAGTTATTGATGAGAACCGCCACAAGAGGGCAGCAGAGCGCAGTGCTCGCGCAGAGGCAATCATGCTGAGGATCGCCTTATGTTTTCTGCTTCTGGAGTCTGTGCTTCTGGCGGCAGGAGCCGGCGGCATCGCGCGTTTGATTTATCCTCCCACAATAGTTCTTCTTGCCGCGTGGTTCTTTGTCGGGAAGCGAAAGTTCTATTTCGACCTGGTCCTTTGGTGCTGGTTTCTCAGCCCCTTTCTGCGTCGCATGATGGACTACCAGGCGGGATGGAAGGATCCTAGTTTCATCCTGCTGACCCCCTATCTTGTCACGATGGTGGCTCCGCTGTTGGGCGCGCGCAGGATTGCTGAAAGATTCCTCCGCCAGGAAAGTGCGCCCTTTGTTGTGGCACTGCTTGCCATCGCATGTGGTGTTGCTTTGGGTTTCTTCCAGGGATCTGCATCCGAAATCGCTACTCCGCTGATGGATTGGGCAGTGCCGGTACTCTTTGCCTGGTGGCTCCACTCGACAACGGATGAAGACAGGGCAAATGTCTTCTCGTCGGTGGAGCGAAGCTTCTTTTGGGGTGTGCTGGTGATGGGAATCTATGGGGTGATTCAGTACGTGGTGGCGCCCCCATGGGACACCAACTGGTTGACCCAGTTGAGCGCCAACGCAAATGTGAACAGCATGGGATCTCCGGCGCCATTCGGGATGCGCGTTTTCAGCACGCTGAATTCCTCCGGAGTGCTTGCTCTGGTCCTGGCGTCCGGTTTGCTGATTCTGGTTGAGTCGCGGCGCAAGCTGGCTCCGGTAGCCGCGGTTTTCGGCTCGGTCTCTCTGCTTCTCACCCTGGGACGCGCCGCGTGGCTGGCGTTGGCGATCGGGCTTGCCCTGCTGCTCATCCTGATGCCCCGGAAGGTTCTTCGCGCAGCCGTCATTCCCGGGCTCGCCGTGTTCCTGGCCTTTTCGCTGGCGGCGCTTGGCCCGGCTCGCGATCTGATCGGCGATCGATTCTCTTCTTTTCATCGACTGCAGGGGGATGAGAGCGCAGGCGATCGATTGAGCGGAGCCCTTCGGGCGGGGCAGCTTCTCATAAACCAGCCACAGGGGTTTGGTCTGGGAGTCCCACAAGATCTCATCGCCAGCGACGGCAGCTTCAGCCTGAATGACAATGGCTTAGCCAATGGATTTCTTGCGCTCGGTCTATTGCCGGGTTTGCTTTATTTCGGCTCTCTCGCCGTCCTGCTGGTGCAGTCGTGCCGCAGTCTCCGCCAGAAGCCTCCGGCAGTGCGGGTCGTCGCCGTGGCGGCAATCGCCTTTGCCGCCCAGTTGCCGTTAGATACAGTCAATTTGGGACCAACGGGCGTGTTGCTATGGATGTTCGCGACGCTGGCTTCCCGGGGAGAATATTCTTTCTCTTTTCATGAGGGTCTGATTGGTTCCGCTCCCCCTCTGGTTTCGACAGGGCCGCGTGGGTTTACCGGGATTCTGGTGCCCGGAAAAGAAACAGTGAGAGCACGGCTTCCGCGGTGATGGAGAAGCATTCGACGCCGGGAGGAGCCGGTGAAATAAGACTGGCCTTCGGCGAGTCGAGCATGTGAAGGATCCTCGCTTGGCAAAATCACCCAATTACATCCGGTCAGTGTTGCACGCCTTCAACTCCAAGTTGGGCGTCGTGGCGATCAATGCAGCGACCGGTATCTTGACGGCGCGCGCGCTTCATCCGCAGGGACGCGGCGAACTGGCGGCGATGACCATCTGGCCGCTGGTCTTATCCGGTTCCCTGACGCTCGGGTTGCCGAGTGCGCTGACGTACATGATTCAGCGGAAGCCAGGTCAGAAGGCGCAGATGACGACCGCCGCAGCGCTGATCGCGGCCCTGATTGGAATGGTTGCCACGGTGATTGCGATTGCCGTTATTCCGTTCTTCCTGCGGAACTACTCTTCCGAGACGGTCCTTGTAGCGCGATGCCTGCTGCCCAACCTCACCATCGGATTGCTCCTCCTCGTCGGCCGCGCGGCACTGGAGGCGGAGCATCAGTTTGGCCGCTCGGGAATCGCACTGGTCATGCCGCCGGTGCTGACCCTTGGCCTGCTGAGCAGCCTTCTCCTGATGCATCGGCTGACGCCTGCCACAGCAGCCATCTCCTATGTGATTTCGGGTCTGCCGGCCTTTTGGTGGCTCTTCCGTTCGCTGCCCCTTTCATGGCGCGTACCGCTCGAAACTTTGTCTGAGGCGATGCGTGCATTGCTCTCCTATGGCATTCGATCGTATGGTATCGACCTATGCGGCACGGTCTCTCTCTATATCGATCAGGCGGTCGTGGTTGGCCTTCTTTCGCCAGAGGACATGGGGCGATATGTCGTCTCTCTCAATTTTTCGCGCGTGACCAGCGTGCTCCATCAGGCGCTCGCCGGGGTGCTGTTTCCCAGCCTGGTCAACTTCGATCAGAGCAAAACCAACGCCATCATTGACCGCATCTTTCGCATCGGCATAAGCCTGAGTCTACTTGCCACCGTTTTCATGTTTGCAGCGGGGCGAATTGTCCTGACTGTGCTGTATGGAAGTGCATTCGCGCGTGATGGACTGATTCTGCCGGTCCTCACACTGGAGGCGGGTCTGGGCGGATGCATCCTGATCGCGGCGCAGGCGTTTATGGCGCACAATCGTCCGGGGCTGATCACGACGCAACAAATTCTTGGACTTTCCGCAACCGTTCCACTGCTATTCGTGCTGGTGCCCGCCCTGGGAATTCGCGGCGCAGCTCTCTCGATCCTCCTCTCGACGGTCTTGCGCCTGTGCTTCATTTTGATCAGCTATCGCTGTACATTCGGGACGATGCCCGGATTCCTGATGAATGGAGAGACGACATTCTGGGTTTTAGAGCGCCTGCATCTGTCCGGCCTCCGTTTTCTTCCTGTTCGAAATCCCTCAGACGAGACTGAATCCTCTTCGGTCTGATCCGGCTCAGCCCGCCTGCTCGGCCTGAGCGAGCGCAGTGCCGATTGCCGGAGAAGGGGCGCGTTTGCTTCGCGGGCGCAGAGACCAGGGTTTCTCGACTGCAAGAAACAGGATGGTTGTGGTCGCGAATGCGGCGGCCCAGGCCAGCACAAACAGTACGGGAGCGGCCAGGTGCGGGTTCGCTTTCACCCCCGAGAGATGCGCCACAACAAGAGCAACTGCATTCAGAACGAAACCGTGGATCAGATAAAAGGAGTAGCTGATGTTTCCCGTCCAGCGAAGAGGCGTGTTCGAAAACAGACGGCTGAGCAGGCTCCCGGAGCGCAACGTGAGAAGCGCCAGGCAGGTATAGGCTGCCACCAGAAGAGCTGCGCGCACGGCGGCATATTGTGGCGATTCGTGAATGGGCAATCCGACGGTCCTTGATTCCGTCAGAACCAGCACGCCGAAGGCGAATCCGGCAGAAATGAAGAGCAGCCATTCGACTGGCCGCGTGAGCAAGCGTTCGGGCCGGCTGGATGTGAGAATCTCTTCAACGGCCATGCCGGCCAGAAAAAGAGTGAACCGGACATACGAGCCGTCAAAATTCTCGGACGAATGGAACCAGTGCGGGAAACTATGCACGAGCAGTAGATATACCGGGATGATTGCAACCCAGAAAAGCGCCCGCGACCTGCGTGACCATAAACGCATTCTGAGCAGCAGCACCAGGATAGGGATCGTCAGGTAAAACGCAAACTCATAACTCAATGACCATGCCGCAGAGATGATTGCGGGAAGATCGACGACGCCGGGGAGCAGGAGCAGGTTCTCCACGATATAGAGAGACTGCGCCCGGAAACCGACGGCGTCATAGTGTGCGCCGAAATGCGTAAACTCGAGGACCACGATGTAAAGAGCAAGGACCGCTACGAAGGTGGGAAAGATGCGCTCGACTCTGCGAAGCAGGAACTTGCCATATTTCATTCCGGGCTTCAAGGCTGCCCGGTAAATGAGCATGCCGCTGAGAACAAAGAAGAGATCGACTCCCGTGCCGCCAATCTGGGCCATGACGAGAAAGAAGCGCGCGTGGAAGGACTCGCTCAGCGGCGACAAAATCACGATCTGGAAGTGACAGAGGAATACCAGTGCGATCGCGAAGCCACGCAATCCCTCCATGGGCAGGATTCGCGATGGTCCGAAGTCGGTTTCATACCAGCTGCCGAGCCTGTGCTTCCAGTTTTGAAAGATTCTCGGTTGCTGGTCTGATGATGTCACGCTTCAACTCCTTGAGTTTCAATTCTTGATAGGTTAGGAGACAGCCATCGCTGCGCTGTCTCAGGAAACAGCGGCAGAGTTCTCCTGGGTCATTTGGGTCATTGGATCGGCCATTGCAACAAGAGATGGAGACGCGAGTTCTCCGGTTGTAGCCCGATCGATCTTCCGCGCCGATGTGAAACGCTTTCGCTGCCTTTCCAGTGGACGGTGCACGAGTGCCCAGAACGCGAAAGAGGCGCCGAAGACGCCGATCCAGACCAGGGCCAACCAGGGAAGACGCTGGCGCAAACTCAGGCTGAAGTAAGAATCGCCGAGCAGCGCCAAGGCAGGGACTTGAAACAGATAAACCAGATAAGACAGATCGCCCAGAACACGGTCGTGTTTCGGTGAGGGTTGGTGGACGGTGCGGAAGGCGAAGGGCATCATCAGGAAGGCGAGAGCACAGTTTGCGGCATAGCTCCATTGCACCGATTCTCCCGCTGCGTGTTTTGATGCCAGGACGAGGCCCCGCAGCTCCGGCACGGCGCAGCAGACACAGACGCAAAACAAAGACGATGCAAGACCGGTAAGAGCAAGGCTTTGCGAGGGTATTTTTCGCGAGGAATGGAAGTAGAGGCCGATGCCAAAGAAGAAGAGGTAATAGCCGAGGTTGCGATAGACCGGTTCGCCATAGAGAAGGATTGCGCAGAGTCCCAAGAAGCCAGCCAAAAGTAAAGAGCGTGCCCGCCACGCCGGGCGCAGCAGCATGATCAAGGGGAAAACGAGATAGAATTCCACCTCCACGTCCAGCGACCACGCCGTATCGAGCAGCCGCTGCGCGTGCGGCAGAAGCGCATAGCCGAGCAGGGCAAAGTTTCCTCCGATCATTAGGATCAGATGGGGGATGAGATGAGGAGTCAATGCGAGGTTGCGATACGCGTCCGGCAGTTTTCCCGTTGTGGCAGCAATCACGATAGCACATAGATTCGCGACCCAAAATGCAGGCAGAAGACGCCACGCCCTGGAAACGTAAAAGGTGAAAGCGGGAGATTGCGTAGATGCGTAATCCTTTTCCCAGATGGCGGCGATCCAGTAACCGCTGAGGCCGAAAAACAAAAAGACTGCGGCCGCGCCAAGCAGCAGCCGCGTCGAATGCTGAGCGAAGACCACGCAGGCCAGAAAGAGGCGAAAGAGGCCTGGCGAAAAAATCGTGAGGCGAGAGGCGGTGCCCTTGGTGCTTTTCCTGTAGACCGGACGCGGCGCTAAAAAATGCATTTGACTCTCAGCGGCTAGGCGCGTCGTGCTGCAGCCCCTGCGTTTTGGTTGCCGAGTAATGCCTGATTGTGCTCCGGCTGTAGAGGAGTTCCTGATAAAGGCCGAGCAGACGATCGATGGCTGTATCCCAGCTGTACTCTTTCACGGCAAGAGCGCGGTTGTAACTGCCCATCGACGTGCATCGCGCTCTGTCTGTCAACAATTGAAGAAGAGCGTTCGCTAAGGCTTGTGGATCTGCGGGAGGAACTTTCAGCCCTCCGGACGGCCGAACCAGATCCGCTAAGCCTCCCGCATTGGTCACGACCAGAGCCTTTCCACATGCCATGGCTTCCAGCGCAGATATCCCAAAGGGCTCTCCCAATGAGGGAAGGCAATAGAGGGAGCAGTTCTGCATCGTCGCGCAAACAGATGCCTGAGGAATGTGGCCCAAGAGTGTGATGCGAGAGGAGGAGGGCGAAGCGGCAACTCGCTGGCGAATGGCTGCTTCCTCTTCACCACCGCCGCCCACGACGAGGCGAGCATGAGGCAACACGCGAGAGACGATCTCAAACGCGTCCAGAAGCGTATAGATTCCCTTCTCCCGCACCAGCCTCGCCAGGAAAAGAATGGTCGGCTGCTCAGGACCAGACTCGGGGCCAGACTCAGCTCTGGGGCAGAAGGCAGCCGTGTCGACCGGGAAGGGGAAAGATAGGATCTGCGGGCCGGAAACGCCCGCGTCCTGCACCTCTCGATGAATCTCGGACGTGGAAGTGAGAACTGCATCGGCCCGGCATAACACTTCACGCAGCACACGGCGCTTGAGCCGCTGTTTTGTGCGCAGGCGCAGAGACGGGATGAGAGACGGGCTGGATGAGGTTGTCTCCAGTGGACGCCACGCCGGTGTGAGTGGCCCCATGACAAGCGGAGTTCCCAGCCCATACAGCCGTAAATTGAGTCCGAGAACACCAGGATTGAGCTGATGAATAATATCGATGCGTGTCTGAGCGCGCAAGCGGTCGAACAGTTGCCGAACGCGCCACGCGTATTCGAGCCGGAACACGGGGGACTGAGTGGATGGAGAGGGCCGCGCCCACGTTTTCAGAGGATAAAGGCAGACATTCGAAGGGGCCTGGCTCTGCAGGTCGGACAGGGGAACTGCGACGTGAACGCTCGCGACGCGAGCAGCGATTTGGCGAATGAAAGCCCATGCAATCAGTCCATCACCGTGCGGAAGATGATCCGTCAGGCAATGTGAGGGGTGTGAGATAAAGACGGAAATTCCCACCGTTCTACTGGGCATTGCGCCTACCAGGTATTCGTGTCAGACACGGCCTTCATGAGCGTTGGATGCAAAAACTGAGACAGAGGGCTACGGAAAGTGTTTATGGAGCGCTGCGGAGGCTTCCGTCAATGCGGGTTGTCATCGATTCGGCGCCATACAAGTTGTTATCGCTCAGGTTCTTATCTGTTGGCCGTAGCAGACGCCGTATTCATCGAATGAATTGCAACGGAAACTACGCCCCACGCTCCATGGCATCTCACTCACTCTCTTTTGCATCTACCTTAATCGCGAGCTATGACGAAAGAAGTCGTGGTTCTGTTCTGAGCAATTCATTTTGAAGTTGGTCAGCTTCCCTGTCTCGTCTTCTTACAAAGCAATTAGGAAGGAATGGGCCGCTGTGGCTAAGTCTCGGGAGTTGCTGTCTTTTTTTCATATGTTCTCTACAGCGGGCCCTCAACCAACAAAGGGACACTCACTATGGCTTTGGGACAGATCGCCCCCGATGGCGATGCGGATTTCCTCAGACCAGTTCTGGTTGAACCTCAGGAGGAAGCGAGCTGGTTTACGAAAGCCCTCGAAAAGACGTGGCGGCAACATCTTCGCCGCAACGGGAATTATGCCCGCCTGCGGCGTTTGCTTCCCGTTCCCGCACTCGGGTTGGTCTGGATGGGTGCAATGCACTCCTCCATCGGCTGGAATTTTCACGCGCTCGTCAATTCCTCCATAACGCTGCGGCATCTCCTTCTGGGAGCGGGCGCGGTGCTTTTGTGGCAGTTGCTTTCGGCTTCGCGTCTGAAAGCGGCTACAAAGCCGTGGACAGACCTGCAGACGGAGGCGGCGTTGCTGGTGCGTTCCTCGATCGGTTCTGCGCTGTTTGTCTATCTCGGCGTCGTTCGGCACCTCATCCCGGTTGCGAGCGTGGAACTGAGCACATGGCTGGCCGGCGTTCTCTTGGCGGAGAGTCTGCTTCTGCTGCTTGGAGCGTTCCTGGTCGCGGGGCTGTCGGGCCGCTATCCGGTTCGTCCGCGGCTGGCGCTCATCGTTGGCTCGGGACGCATTGCGATGGCTCTGCGCAGGTTAGCGGAGACTAGCCACGCGGGGTTGGAGATCTTCGGGTGTCTTGACGACCAATACACCGGCTTCAACGCTGAGAAAGACAATTATCTCGGGAAGCTGGCGCTGCTGCCGGAGATTCTAAAGGCGCATCCTATCGAGATGGTTTTGATTGGGTTGCCCGTCAAGTCTCGCTATGCCGAGATTGAGCGTGCCATTGCCGTGTGCGAGAGCATCGGGGTCGAGTGCCAGTACATGCGCGACATCTTCAGCACTTCGCGGATGACCCTGCAGCAATCATCGGCGCCCGAGGAGATCGCTGTTCTCGGAGATGTGCCCCGGGACGTGCGGCACTGGATCAAGCGCGCCTTGGACATCGCAATTGCCGGATCGTTGTTTCTTGCGGCTCTACCGGTGCTGGTGCTGATCGCTTTAGCCATTAAGCTGACCAGTGCGGGCCCGATTTTCTTCGTTCAGGAGCGCTATGGATACAATCGCCGCCGGTTCCGCATGTTCAAATTCCGCACGATGGTTGTGGATGCGGAAAAACGCCAGGCGGAACTGGAGTCCGCCAATGAAGCAGGAGGTCCTGTCTTCAAGCTGAAGGCCGATCCGCGCATCACGCAGGTTGGAGCCATTCTGCGCCGTACCTCGCTCGACGAACTTCCGCAGCTGATCAACGTGCTGCGGGGTGAAATGTCTCTGGTGGGTCCTCGTCCTCTGCCGTTGCGCGACGTATCGCGGTTCAATGAACCCTGGCTGCTTCGTCGCTTCAGTGTTGTTCCAGGCCTGACCTGCCTGTGGCAGGTAGGCGGACGAAGTAACACGAAATTTGATGAATGGATCAAGCTGGACCTCCAATACATCGATCAATGGTCGTTAGGGCTGGACTTCAGGATTCTCGTAAAGACAATCCCGGCAGTTCTGCGCGGAAGCGGAGCCATGTAAATATTCGGCTCTCTACCTGCGGAGTAGCCGTTGCAAATGTGCGATCGCATATGGAGCTCATGCTGAAGAACATCGTTGTTCTCAATGACAATGCCCGGGTCACCGGAGGAGCCGATAAGGTGGCTCTAGCCAGTGCGGTCGGATTGGCTCGTCGCGGGTATCATGTGGAACTTCTGACGGCCACGACGCCTATTGCACCTGAGCTGCTTTCGGTTCCCGGCCTCACCGTACACAGTACGGATCAATACGAGATTCTGCACGATCCAAGCCGGCTGCGGGCCGCAACCCAGGGATTGTGGAATATCAAGAGCTACCGCGCTGCGAGCACTCTCTTCGATCGCTTGCGGCCGGAAGATACTGTCGTTCACCTGCATCTGTGGGCCAAAGCGCTCTCTTCGAGTGTCATTCGGGCTGCAGCCGAGCGAGACTTTCGCATTGTTTGCACGCTGCACGATTACATGCTGAGCTGTCCCGTCGGAACCTGGTTCGATCACGGCGCGCAGCAAATCTGTACGCGTGAACCGCTCAGTGCAAGCTGCCTGATGGCGCACTGCGATAGCCGCAGCTATGCCGACAAACTCTGGCGGACGGCGCGGAGGCTGGTCCAGGGCACGGCAGGCAAACTTCCCTCCGGTCTCTCTGACGTCATCGCCATCTCGGATAAGGTGATCTCGGTCCTTCAACCGTATCTGCCACCGGAAGTCCGCGTGCACAGGCTTTCGAACTTCGCCGATGTGGTGCGACAGAAACGCGTGGATGCTGCGGCAAACGCTTCATTCGTCTTCTCCGGACGTCTGGTGAAGGAAAAGGGCCCCCTGATCTTCGCGCAGGCAGCTCGCGCGGCTGGTGTTCCGGCACTTTTTCTGGGAGAAGGAGAATGCCGCGCTGCGATTAGCGAGGCCATGCCCGAGGCTCAAATCTCGGGCTGGCTATCTCACGATCAGTCTCTCGGGCAAATGCGAGGTGCGCGGGCGCTGGTATTTCCATCTCTCTGGTATGAAGCACAACCCCTGATCATTCTGGAGGCGCTTGCTCAAGGAATCCCATGTGTCGTCTCCGAGACGTCGGCAGCCCGCGAAATGATCCTTCCCGGCAGAACCGGCCTGCTCTTCCGCACCGGAGACGTTGCCGATCTGCAAGACAAGCTTGCACAGTTGCAGGACGACGAACTCGTTGACTGGCTGAGCCGCAATGCCTATGAGCACTACTGGAAGTCGCCCTGCACTCTTGAATCTCACCTCGACGGACTGACCGACATTTACGACACGATGCTGGCGGTGCAGCGGGAAAGGGCATTTGCTTGATGAGAATCGCATCAGCCGCGGTGGGAGAAGTTTCCGCTCCATCGTCTCCGCTCCGTGTGCTCCATGTGCTGGAGGCCACCCTCGGAGGCACTCTCCGTTACATGGAGAACATCGCTCAATGTCTGGGAGGGACCGATCTCTGTCTGGGATTCGCCTATGCCACGGCGCGGGCGGACTCACGCCTCGATCCCCTGCTGACTCGGCTGGAGGACCAGGGCTGGAAGCTGTATCCGGTCTCGATGCATCGAGAAATAAATGTTGCGGCCGAGCTTGAGTCTGTTCGGCAACTGCGGCGCGTCCTTCAAAAGTTTCGTCCCGACGTGGTTCACTGCCACAGTTCGAAGGCCGGAGTTCTGGGACGTGTAGCTTCACTCCTGGTCCGGCCGTCTCCCGCTGTGGTTTACAGCCCTCATGCGCTGGCGATCCCTCTGGGACGCAAATACCTGTACATCGAACGCCTGCTGCGCAAGCTCGCCGGGCGCTTCATCGCCGTCTCTGACAGCGAAGCAGGAGACATCGTTCATTACCAGCTCGCCCCTTCGGATCGCGTTTCAGTGGTGTATCCGCTGATCGATTGTGACGACTTCAAGCCGCCTGCCAATCGAGACGCCTCCGCGCGTGCTGCGGGGCGATTCTCTGTGATGGGCGTCGGCCGGCTCACTGCACAGAAAGATCCGTTGCGATTCATCGCGATTGTCCGCCGTCTGCAGGAAATGATGCCTGGCGTTGAAGGCGTCTGGATTGGTGACGGAGAACTGCGAGAGACGTTTGAACAACTGGCAGCCACCGGGCGAGACACCGAGTCGCGATCGATCCGCCCAGGATCAATCCATTTGATCCCGTGGCAGCAAGACATCCGGCCGTTCCTCTCCGCTGCGGATGTTCTGCTGAGCACCTCCCGCTACGAGTCATTTGGATATATGGTTGCAGAAGCACTGGCCCTGGAAGTACCGGTTGTCGCCTCGCGGATCAGCGGAACATCCGACATCCTGATCGGAGAGCTTGCCGGAAATATGTATGGACCCGGCGATGACGCAGAAGCTGCAGACTTGCTGAAGCGTGTTCTCGAGGATCCTGCTCGATCTCGCCAGTGGGCCGCTTCTGCACGTGCGACAGTCCGGGAGCGGTTTAACGCCCGTTCGATGCGGGCGGCCTTGCTCGATGCCTATTCCCGAACCACCGGGGCCGGGAGCCGGATGGGCGCACGAACGAAAACCAGCCGTACTTCAGCGATCGATCGCCGGTGGGCTTCTCAAAAAGGGAGTACGGTTGCGGAATAATCGCAAGATGCTTCTTGGAAAAAGCCTCCACACGGGAAGACATCTTGAGTCGCACGCGGCAGGACAACCACGCGGTTCAGATCCCAGGCGAAAACTCTGAATACCGTGTTATGCCGAATCGGACTATGGCGCGAGACGAGGAGGCGCATGTCCAAACATGATTCCGGTTTCGACTTCGACGGGTCGCCCATTCTTGAAATATGGCTTGAATTTCCACTGCTGGAGAGCATCTGTGATGGCTCTTTCCTGATCGGGAAATGCGCTGAGAAAGTGAATGTGTTTTACGTTGCCGCTCTTATCGATGATGATGCGGACTGGCACCGCATTGAACCGACGCTCCGTCAAGATGGGGTTAAAGCGTGCGATCAGGTTCTCGCTTTTGGCGTAATCCTTGATACATGTGGGAAAAGCGCCGCCGCCTTCGTCCCCGGTAGGACTAGCTTCCGCCGGCAACTCCATTTTGTTCATGTCCTGCATCAGGCTATCGAGTAGTTTCGTGTCGCGGCTGGTTAGTACGAACTCTACGGCATGACAGCGGATTTCCGTCGCCAGAACATACCAGTGTATTTCGGCTACGGGAGACCAATAAGCAAAGAACGTAAAGGATCGCCCAGCGATTTTGATCTCAGTGGGCGGTCGTTCCAGTTTGTAATTGCTCTGCAAATTATCCTTCTCGTAAGCGGTGAGTTCGAGAGAGTTTGCCACCGGCAGCGGCGTGAAGAACATATCTTGTGCCGTAACTAAGATATTGCCTCGAGTTGGTCCGTCGTAGTTATCTGCGGGGCGAAGTTGCGCCAAAACGTAGCGCCCACTTTCGGATGGCGGCGGGCCCATGTACTTCTGCATCCAGTCCGCAGGCAGCGGAAAGGTGATTCCAAAATACTCGTTGGTGAACACGTTGCCGGTCACGCTCCCGCCTTCCGGCACGGGAGTAACAGAGTCACTAGCGCTCGACCAGGCGCCTTTGACCAGGATGACTCCGCTTGGAACTTTCTTCACAGCCTGAGGATTTTCCGGAACATCGGTGCTTGGGGATGAACCTTGTCCTGCAGCGTTCTGCCCTGGAGCTGCCGCCGCGAGCGACCAGAAGAAAACAACCAGGAAACACGAGAACCGAAAGTGCATAATACTCCTGTGGATCGGAGCGACTCAGAGATTGAACTGAGTATCAGTCGCCGATCATTGTTAAACCTGCAAAGAACGCTGACGAGACACACACCATGCATGTCTCGCCAGCAAGCCGGAATGACGCGGCTACAGCGAGCGCAGGAAATCCAGCAGGTCCTGCTGCTGCGTCTGCGTGAGGTTGTTGAAATTCTCCACCACAGTCGTAGCTTCGCTGCCGCTGCTCTCGTGATCCTGGATCGCCTTAATCAGGCTCGTGGTGCGGCCATCGTGCAGCAGGAAGATCCGTTGCCCCAGCCCCCACAAAGGAGCCGTGCGAAACTGATCGCCGCCGGCGTTGCCCTGCGACACATTGTCCACCAGTCCGGTGCCCATGTGATGGATTTCAATATCAGAGAACGCGGGCACCGGCTGGTTGCTCAAGGCGGGAACGAAGTCCGACGCCTGGGTCGTGCCTGGCGTTGGATTGTGGCAGCTTGCGCAGCCGATCGAACTGAACAGTTCTTTGCCAGTAGCGATTGTCGACGCCGGGACGTCCGTGCCATGCAGCACGACCCCACCAGGTGGAGGCGGAGCCAGGAAGCGCATGAAGTTGGCAAACGCCGATACGTCATCCATCACCGCGGCGTTCGTCGTCTGGTTCGGGTTGGAGGTGTCTTCCGGATACCCACTTCCCCCGAGGTTCAGGCAGTTTGCCGGCAGCCCCGTGCCGAGCTGATCTTCTTCCGGCAGCGGACGTTCATTCGGGAAGAGCTCGTTCGTAATGCCCATCTCCACGTTGTAAGCCTCGCCGGCGAAAACATGCAGCGATTTGTTCTGCGCCTTCCAGCCGAAACGGGCGATAGTTCCGTCATTGCCGTTGTGATTGAACGTGCCGGCAATGCCAAACTGATTGTCAAGATTGGCCAAACGATTCTTCAGCAGGGTTGAATCGTCCAGATTCTCGATCAGGCCTGCTCCGAAGGCAGGGGTGGGAATGCGGAAGATGATGTCATTCGCCGCCTCCGCCGTCTCGAAAGGGGGCTGCATCAATTGGCAGCTCCCGGCGCCGGCGCTCCCGTTAACCGTGAACAGGTCTTCAACTCCGCCGTTCGGAGCGCTGGTGTCGGCCGTGCCGTCAGCATTCAGGAAGAATGGAAACCGAACTTCTCGGGTTGGGCCATCGGCGGTAATGAAATCCGGCATCTTGTTATCGGGCGCGGTCCCGTCGCTCGTGAACTCGAATTGCGGATTGACAGCGGCCCCTGATCCGCCCTCTGCGGGTTGCGCGTGACACGAACTGCATTGATTGGAATTAAATCGCGGCCCCAGACCGACGTTAGCGGAGTTGGACACCGTCTCTACAGCCTGGAAGCGATTCTGGCCGTCCTCGAAAAACGCGGTAAAACCATTTGGATCATCCGCCGGATTGATGAGCGTGGCACCCGTGCCTCGACTCCCGCTCTGGACCCCGGGATCTTGCGGCGAGGCGGTTGC
>JASHQE010000315.1 GCA_030037705.1 Acidobacteriaceae bacterium
TGTGGTGAGTCAGAAGTTCATAACATAATTCGAAGTCCCGAACCGCAGATCCTTCGACTCCGTTTGGCCCAAAAACGGCCAAACTCCGCTCAGGATGACAGCGGCAATTATGTTGCGGATTTAAGACTCAGGACACTAGAGCTGGTTGCATAAATGGTCTGGTCAGGTAAAGAAACTTCCCTCAGGGGCTAAAGCCGCGATCTTTCTTTAGCCTGTTATGGCACGGCTAAAGCCGTGCCCCTTCAAGACAGATCCCTGCGTCGAAGGAGTATTGAAACAGATTCTTAGATAGCTGGTCTAAGATTTCAACCCCAGCCCAACGAGATTGGCCGCCGCGATAATTACCAGCACGCCCGCCCACAGCAACCGAACCGGGCGCGAGCCCACGCCCTTCCACTCGCCGAGCGCCAGGCCTACCAGGCCGCCGCAGAGCACGTAGATGCTCATGTGCAGCATCCAGTTCACATAAAACAGACGTTGTGGGATATTGGCTGCGCCCCAGGCATAGAAGAAGAACTGCAGATACCACATGATGCCGCCGCTCGCAGCGAGAAGCCCGTTCTTGAAGAGAGTGGGACGCGGCTGGCTCAGGTCGGCGCGCAGCGAGAGCCGCTTGAGCGCGGCCAGGCGGATGAAACAGTAGCCCATGTTGATGATTGCGCCGCCTCCCATGATGAAGACGTAGCTGGGCAGCGCGGCATAGAGGGGGTTCACGCCGAGCCGCCGGGCTGCGTCGGCCATCGGTTGCGCGGCGTCGATGGCGAAAGACATGCCGGAGGAAAAGATGCCGCAAAGAACGGCGAGAAGAAGTCCGAGCTTGACATTGAATTCCTTCACCTCGCTGCCAAGCTGAACCTCTTTCTGGTGCCCCGCATACGAGACGATGGCGACACCGATGAGCGCGACAAGAACGCCGGCCATCGTCAGCAGGCCGCTCTTTGTGGTAAAAAGCATGGCGCCCTGGCCGTGAAGCAGAGGTGGAACGAGCGTGCCCACCACCAGCGTCACGCCAATCGCCACGCCGATACCGAGCGACATGCCCAGATGCCGCATCGTCAATCCGTAACTCACATTGCCCACGCCCCACATCGCTCCGAACAGAGCGACCTTCAGCAACAGACTTGCGCCCATCGACGCATAAAAGCCATGGAAATCAGGCAGCAGCAGCAGGCTCACGCCGATGGGCAGCAGAATCCAGGAAAAGAAGCCGGCGATGGCCCAGGTGGTTTCCCAGGACCATTTCTTCACCTTTTCAATCGGTGCGTAGAAGGATGCGGCGCAGGCCGCGCCGATGATGTGCCATCCGATTCCAGCGAGAATTACGGGCATTCCCTCTCCATTTCGTATGCAAGATATGCGGGCGCAGATTCTTGTGGAAGCAGCTTCAGGGTGTAGCGGATGGCCCGTCAAGCTGAATCGTAAAGACGTAGCTGCCCGGCGCCAACGCGAATCCGTCCTGGCCGTCATGCGCCGAGGCTCTTGCCAGTGCGCTGTTGGTCAGTGGGGTGCCGTCGAGCGTGTACCGTGCCGCCTCGACTGCGGTTAGCGGCAGCCACCCGGTCGTGCTGGCAGGAAGCGTGACGCGCCACTGCGCGGTTGCACCATTTACGCGCCAATCGGAGTGGATGGGACCATAGGCAGAATCGTAGTCGAAGGCGATGCTGCCCAGCCGCGCATCGAAGACCGGATGCAGCACCACGGTGTGGAAGCCGGGATCGAGAGGCGTCGTATCGATGCCGGCCGCGTAACGATAGATCCAGTCGGCGACGGCGCCATACGCGTAATGATTGTAGGAGTTCATGCTCGGGTCATTGCGCATCTGATCGCCGTTCCAGCGTTCCCACATCGTCGTCGCGCCGTGCGTGACCATGTAGCCCCAGGAGGGATACTCCGTGTTTAAGAGCAGCGTATAGGCGAGTTTCGTGTAACCCGCCTTGGTGAGTTCTTCCAGCAGATACGGTGTGCCCAGAAATCCGGTGCCGAGCAGATCGTGGTTGGCATGAATTTTGTCAGCGAGCCGCTTCGCCGCCGCGGCGCGCAGATTTTCCGGTAAAAGGTTCATGTGCAGTGCCAGCACATAGCCGGTCTGCGTGTCGCCGCCGGTGCTCTTGGCATTCGGATTGTTGATCTGGCCGAAGACGGACGCGCTGTTGTCGGCTCCAGCAATGAAGCCGTCGTCACGCACGAATTGTTTATCGAAAGCGGCGCGAATCTTGTCGAAAAGTTTGGCGTATTTGTCGGCGTCCTTCGTGCGGCCAGTGGCAAGAGCCATCTGGCGCATCAGAGTGACGTCATATGCCCAGTAGGCCGTGGCGATGAGCACGTAGTCGGTCTTGCCTTCGGGCGAGAGCCAGTCGCCGAAGGGTGTGCCGGATTCGTTCTTCCAGAGTCCGTCGGGATTTGCGGCGTCGATTGCATCAAGATACTTCTGCATCGCGGCCCAGTTCTGCTCGATGATGCTGGTGTCGCCAGTCTGAAGCCACGAGGTCCAGGGGATGATGACCCCGGCATCGCTCCAGCCAGCGCCCGAGCCTGCATGAGGCGTCAGCACGCCAGGGGCGAAGATGCCGTAATAGGATGTTCCGACTTGCGTGCCGCGCATATCGGCGGCGAACTTGCGCGAGAAAGCCGTGAGGTCCATGTTGTAACTGGCGGCGCGCCAGAAGACCTGCGCATCGGCCATCCAGCCCAGGCGCTCATCGCGCTGCGGGCAGTCGGTGGGCAGGCCCACGAAGTTCGAGCGCTGGCCCCAGAGGATGTTGCTCCAGAGCTGGTTGATCATGGCGTTGCCGGTGCTGAGCTTCGCGGTGAAGGGCGCATCGGTGTGCAGGACGAGGGCCGTAACATCATCTTTGCCAGGAGGGGAAAGCAAGCCTGTCACTTCGATATAGCGGAAGCCGTGAAAGGTGAACTGCGGCGTGAACTCTTCGCCAGAACCGCCCCGAAGCACAAAGTGATCCGTTGCCTTGGCGGTGCGCAGGTTCTCGGTGTAGATCGAGCCGTCGGGATTAAGAACTTCTGCAAAGCGCAAACGCACATCCAGGCCAGGCGGCCCGCTCAGCTTCACGTGCTCCACGCCTGAAAAGTTCTGGCCGAAGTCGTAGACCCAGATGCCAGGTTTTGGCTCAGTCAGTGTCTTTGCCGTTATCTGACGTTCGATGCGAATGGGCTGAAAGTCTTGCGCCTCGATCCTTACTGGTGCAGGCTGGATGACTTCTGCCGCGCCTCCTCGGTCTGTGTACCAGTCCGAGGGATCTTTATCCGGTCGCCAAAGCCGCCCATCTTCGGTTTCGCCATCGTAAAGCTCCGCCCGCGAAATGAAGGACTCCCGGCCCAACCATCCATTGCTCGTTCCCACCGGCCAATCTACGCTGCCGTCGGAACGCTCGACGCGCATCTGAGCCCGTAACGCGGGCGGTGTGTCACCGTAGTTGCTGGGCTGCTGGAGCCATTCGAGAGGTGTTGAATACCAGCCTGGAGCAAGCAGTGCGACGAGTTCGCAGTCGCCTTGCCGAACCTGCTCGGTCACATCGTACGTCTGATACTCAACTCGCTGTCGATAGTCGGTCCACCCAGGGGCAAAGACCTGGTCGCCCAAACGCTTCCCGTTCAGAAAGACTTCGTATTCGCCTAGCGCCGTGATGTATAGACGGGCCGACTTGATCCCCCCATACAATTGGAACTTGGTTCGCAACTCCTTCACGGAATCGGCGCGCCATGGATGCCCGAGCGGGTCAGTGGTTCCTGGCGGATCGACGCGTACGATGGCGTTCTTCCATGCCGCATCGTTGAAATCCTTGCTCTGCCA
>JASHQE010000316.1 GCA_030037705.1 Acidobacteriaceae bacterium
ATCTCCGATGTTCCGCAGCTTGAATCGCCACGATCAGGGGTGGGCCGTTCGCCTCTCCTCGGTGGCCGCTCAAAGGCCCCACGGAACAAACCCTGAACCATCGAGTAGACTCGCCGACACAGGCTTCCGCGGTCTAATTGGCCTGCTCGCTGTTTGCTGCTGCCCGCCCAGGCGCGACTTGGCCTTTGAGCTGCACATAGAGCCAGGCCCGCGCCATCGTCCACTCGCGCTCGACCGTGCGGACAGACACGCCGAGCACCTCGGCTGTCTCCTCAACCGTGAGCCCGCCGAAGAAGCGCATTTCGACGATCTGCTCCTGGCGCGCATCGAGGGATTCGAGGCGGCGCAGGGCGTCGTCCACGGCCAACATGCCGCGCGGTGTGTCGGTGCGGATGGCCGCGGCGGCCTCGATCGAGACCGGAACCTGCTCGCCGCCGCGCTTGGTGCTCAGATGGGCGCGAGCGTGGTCGATGAGAATGCGGCGCATGAGCTTTGCCGCCACAGCCATGAAGTGCGCGCGGTTTTTGAAGTTGGCTTCGCGCTGCTCCACCAGCTTGAGATAGGTCTCGTGCACCAGCGCCGTGGGCTGGAGCGTGTGGTCATGCCGCTCCTGGCGCATGTAGGCGGTGGCCCGGCGGTGGAGCTCGTCATAGACCAGTGGCATCAGCCGCGCGATCACGCTCCTGTCGCCGTTGGCCAGTTTCACCAACAGTGCCGTGACTTCTGCGGATGAGGATTCCACAGGCAAAATTCTCCAGCGCACATGCTTTGTCTTGAGATTTGCGAGACGAATTCATTTTATCGCAGAGCACGATACTCGACCCGGGCCTGCTGCAAGAGGCGGAAGCCCTGGTTGGCATCTTTCCAGAGAGCGAACAGGTCTTGATATGCGGCGCGGCTGCCGGAGGTGTCTCCGCTGAGCGCGAGGGCACGAGCCAGACCGAGCTGAGAGAGCGCGCCGGTGGGGCAATTGAGAACCAGTCCCCGATGGGCAAGCACATTGCGGAACTGGTTAGCGGCCGCCGCGCCGTCGCGTTCTGCGAGCGACGACAGTCCGTGCACATACGTGGCATCCATGCACTGACCAGGCGAGAAGTTGCCCAGATCATATACTTCAGTGCCATCGAGCAAATGCACTGCCTCTGCGGGTTGGCCTTGAGTGAGCGCGGTGCGAGCGCGAAGGATGGGAACCCAGTAGGACTGGATGATGGTGTCGCGGGGATACGCTTTATCAAGCGTATCGGTCATTTTCTTCGCCCGCTCCACGTCGCCGATATAAGCTGCGACAAATGCTACAACGATTTGGACGCCGCTGTTGTTGAGGGCTTTAGGAACGGCCAGCGATTGCTCCATTAATTGACGCGATGCATGCGCATCGCCTGATTCTGCCTGACTGAGCGCCTCGGCAGCCAGCCAGAATGCCTGATTGTCGAAATTGCCTTCTTTTGCAGCCAGGCCGGCTGCCTGCATAGTAAGATGGCGGCCGGAAGTCAATCGTCCCTGACTGTCTTCTGTATTGGCTTGATAAAGAAGCAGCTCGCCTTCAACATCAGCTTTATCGTGCGTGCCGGCCATCAGTTTGCTCATGGCGGCACGATCATTCAAGTAGAAAGCCAGATTGTATTCGGCAATCTGCGTGTGCACATCCTGCACATGGGCCTGTATTGCCTGATCGAGGACAGCTCGCGCCTCATCGGGACGGTTGATGGCCAGATATAAATTAGCAAGATTACCGTAGCTTAAAGAGCTATTCGCATCCTTCTGAATTGCATTCCGCTGGAGTTGTATGGCTTTCTCATACTCACCGATGTATGCGTAATCGACACTGAGGTTCAATTGCCAGACAAAATCATGAGGATAGATTTTTGCCCATTCCTCGTAGACATGCATCTCTTTGTCCAACTCGCCGGTCACAAGCCAGTAGTAATGCGAGGCGATATAGAAATTCTCCCATTGGGTAACCCGCTCACGTCTCTCGTAAGCTTTAAGCATCGCGTCATTCGCCAACGGCTTCTCGCTCATGTTGCCGTAGATTGTGCCCAACACCGCGTATGCCATGGCGAAGTTCGGGTCGATATCGGTCGCGCGTTCGAAGTAAGGCCGTGCGGCCGGGGCGCCTTGTACGTCCCATACCTTCATGCCTTGAGAATAGGAAG
This sequence comes from Acidobacteriaceae bacterium, assembly GCA_030037705.1. Classification (GTDB taxonomy): domain Bacteria; phylum Acidobacteriota; class Terriglobia; order Terriglobales; family Acidobacteriaceae; genus Telmatobacter. Next base: position 2,157 of record JASHQE010000316.1, read on the forward strand.
TGAGCGCCTCAAGCGAACCCGTAGTTGCTTCGACCAGCGATACATCGTAATCGTGGATCGATTCTTTCGACTCGCCCAGCCTTGATCGCATGGCGTCCGTGGCACGATCCAGAACACCGAGCACCGCTTCGCGCGATGAGGCGGAGAATTGTTTTGTCGCAATGATTTTTCCGGTGCCACATTGGGTAGCGTGCAGCGATATCAAATAGCCGTTCGATGAGTTGGTAATGGAGCCTTGCAGCGTAAATTGTCCGCCTTCCCTTATACACACTTCTCGTGCCACAGCTTGTGTAAGTCGCTCATTGTCGGGGCGTCCCATCAAGTGCAATGCTGTGTGGATGGTTGAGTCCTGCATCAGTCTTGCATAGGGAGACTGCTGAAGTTTGGCGGCAAGTGCGATGTTCAGCGAGTCATCGAAGACCGGCTCACCGGTGGTATTGACGAAATCAGCCAGCACGATGGTGAGATCGTCGCCGGGACCAGGCCTGTGCCACGAGTGCAACCCGAGCAAGACCACCCCGGCGAGGACGATGGCGCCACCGAGCGCACAAGAGGCAAGCTTCCAGCGGCGCATCGAACGCCAACCGCGGGCGGCAGGTTTTCCTTTCCCCGCGGCAGGCGGAGTTTTCGAGGCAGTTTCCTTTCCCGTTTCCGGTTCCCAGTCGAGTGCTGCAGCGAATTGATCGGCCGAGGCAAACCTTTGCGCGGGATCTGGGCATAGGCAGCGGGTTACCAGAAAATCCCATCTGGAACCAGCCTCGGGAACGACCTGGCTCGGCGGCGGAGGCGACTCGTTCAATCGCCGCAGAGCCGCGAACAATGGAGAATCAGTGCCGAATGCCTTGACGCCTGTGACCATCTGATAGATGACCAGGCCGAGGGAGTAAAGGTCTGAGGCCGGTGTCAGTTCCTTGCCCTCGATCTGCTCGGGCGACATGTACTCTGGCGTTCCGAAGACGAGGGCGCCGCTGCCGGCCAGCGATGCTTCGGAGCGGGAGTCGCGGCTCCAGGCCAGGCCAAAGTCCGTAATCACGGCGCGAATGCCGCCGTCACTGATCCGCTCCAGCAGAATGTTGCCGGGCTTCAGGTCCCGATGCAAAATGCCGGCCGCGTGCGCTGCACCTAACGCGGGAACAATCTGGCCAAGAATGACTAACACCTGCTCCGTGCTCATGCGGCCGGTTCGCTTGAGTTGCTCAGCCAATGTTTCTCCGCTCAACAACTCCATGCTGACGAAAACAATGTCGCTGCCCGTAACGGCTGTATCCCGATGACGGAAGAGATCGAAGATGCGGCAGACATTGGGGTGCGTTACCTGCTTCGCAAGGAGAACCTCGCGCTTAAAGCGAGCCAGCGCCTGCGGCAGGTTAGCAATCTGCGGCTGGATCGTTTTGACCGCCACCCGCGATTGCAACTCCAGGTCACACGCCTCGTACACTTCGCCCATGCCGCCGCGCGCAATGAACCGGACAATTTGAAACCGCTCCACCAGCACGTCGCCTGCAGTGAGCCGTGGCGGAATGGAGTCTGGCTCCCAAGCGCCTTCGGCAATCACATTGCGCGAAAGGAATGAGTCTGCCGACTCGTGGGCAAGCAGGAGCCGTTCCACGCGCTCGCGCATCTGGGGTGAGCTACATTCCTGTTCCAGAAAGCGGCTGCGCGCGGCGGGCTCCATCTCCACCGCGGCGCCAAAAAGGTCCTTGATCTGTTCCCAGTCCTGGGTTTCGATGCTCATCTCTATCGGCCCGAAACAAAACACTGTCGGATAATGATCTAACCTGGAGACTCTGTTATGCTTCGATCTTCCATGCTGAAGCCGCGTTGTATAGTACGTTATTGCTTCCTTCAGGCAATTCCGCTCACGGCGCAGGGTCCCTTTCGTGCGGTTGCCGCGTATTCGCCCGGGGTTACGCCCATCGCTTTCTTGAAGTGCCGGATCAGATGGCTTTGATCGGCGAAGCCTGCTTCAATCGACCGCAGCGGAAACCCCATCTTGAGAAGTTGCCGGATGCGGCCGATGCGAAGCCGCATTTGATAGGCGTGCGGAGGAAGGCCGAACTCCCGCGCAAACATGCGCAGAAAATGAAACCGGCTCAGGCCCACTAGATCGGCCAGGCGTTCGAGTGGAACCTCTTCGCAGCAGTGCTCCTCGAGATAATCGCGCGAGCGCTGCAATCGCCGCCGTCCCGCATGGCTCATAGCCTGCGGAGCCTGTTCGCAGTGACCGGTCAAAAACGCTCCCATGCACTGCATCAGCAGCGACTGCTGGCGGAGCAGGCTGGCATCCTGGGTCAACGCGGCATGGAACCGCACAAAAGCCTGGTAGAGCCTTGGATCGGCAGAGACCGCGTCGCGGAAGTGAGGATTCACCCGCATCCCCAGTTCGTTCGCCGTGCGGTTCACCAGCTCTGGATCAATCAGGACCACGGCGAAATTACACTCTGGCGGAGTCTTGGTGTTACGGTGCACCTCTCCCGGTTCGAGCAGCATGAGGGTCCGCGCCCAGCTGTAATGCAGCCGGCCGCGATAGGTCCATTCAGCCGTTGAGTCTCTATCGTGGCAATCTTTGGCAGTAAATCCGTCGACATTGCAGATGGTATAGGTCTGGTGGAAGACGCACCAAGGCCGCCGGTTGTTTTCAACCGTCAGCACCTCCACGCCCGGTAGACCCTCGGGCACAGACCACACAATTTTTTCGTCCGACCCCATCTGCACAGGACCAGGAAAAAGGTTCCGATAAAAGCGCGAGAGAACGTGGCTTGTAGCCGGTGGAATCAGAACCTAGGTAATGGGAAAATCCTGTCTCATCTGTACCACGAGGCAGGCCCGCGAGCAAGAAAATACGATTCTCCATGGCGTACTACGGTCATTCGTTTGCTGGCCGGCTCCCAGCGCCAGACTGTTTCACACCACCCATTTACGCGCATTGGCGGGTTTCCCCCACTTATTCCGCGTTACTAGACAGAGTAGTACTTGGCGCCGGCCTTTCCCCGACGCTGCCGTTACATCTCCTGCGGAAATAGAAAGGTTGACTTGGGCGTGTTTATGAATCGGAGGTTCTTTATGCGTTATATGTCTTGGGTAGGAGCGATCCTTGCATCGAGCTTGCTGTTCACCGGCTGTGGAAGCAAAGGCAGTGGCAGTGGCGGCAGTGGCAGTGGAGGCAGTTCCACGTACACCATTGGCGGAACCATCTCCGGCCTGACAGGCTCCGGTCTGGTGCTAGCTACCAACGGGCAAACCGTCACCACGACCGCCAACTCAACCAGCTTCACCTTCCCCACCGCGGTCGCCTCCGGCACCAGTTACTCGGTCACTGTGAACACGCAGCCCACGGGCGAGACCTGCACCGTCGCCAATGGTTCCGGCACCGTCGGCACGAGCAATGTCACCAATGTCCAAGTTGCCTGCACGGCGAACACGAGCAGCACCTACACGATCGGCGGCACAATCAGCGGACTGACGGCCGGCGGACTGACTCTGGCCACGAACGGTCAAACCGTGTCTCCGGCCTCGGGAGCCGCTTCCTTTACTTTTCCCACCGCGGTCGCCTCCGGCGCCAGTTACTCGGTCACTGTGAGCACGCAGCCCACGGGTGAGACCTGCACCGTCGCCAATGGTTCCGGCACTGTCGGCACCAGCAATGTCACCAATATCCAAGTTGCCTGCACCGAGAACACGAGCAGCACCTACACGATCGGCGGCACGATCAGCGGACTGACGGCCGGCGGACTCGTGCTTGAGGAGACGGTAAGCAACCAGACTGTCTCCCTACTTTCTGGAGCTACTTCCTTTACCTTCACCACTACGGTCGCTTCCGGCGCCAGCTACTCGGTCATGGTGAGCACGCAGCCCACGGGCGAGACCTGCAGCGTCGCCAATGGTTCTGGCACCGTCGGCACCAGCAATGTCACCAATATTCAGGTCGCCTGCACCGAGAACACGAGCAGCCAGCTCACCATCACCACCACCACGCTCTCCGAGGGCACGGTGGGAACCCCCTACTCGCAGACCATCAATGTCTCAGGAGGCGTGAGCCCTTACACCTTCTCCATCAGCAGTGGCACACTGCCTTCGTGGGCATCCTTGAACACAGGCACCGGCCGAATCACCGGTACGCCGACAAGCTCTGAAACCGGCCCGACTACCTTCACCGTCGAGGTGACCGACTCGGATTCGCACACTGCCACGCAACAATACACTCTGACGGTTTACTCGGTCTCCGGCACGAACAACTCGGAGCTCAATGGGCACTATGCCTTCCTGGTGAAGGGTTGGATCGACGGTGTTGACCAGGGCAGCAGCACCAAGTCGGCGGTGGTCGGCAGCTTTGTCGCCGACGGCAACGGCAACATCACCTCCGGCGAAATGAATATCAATAACATCGAGTCGTCGGGCGCCACGCCGGTCAGCTTTACAGGAACCTATGCGCTGCCCTCGGACAATCAGGGACTGATGACGCTCAGCGTGGGCTCGAACACAATCACGCTGGCGTTCTCCGCGGGCGACATCAGCAGCGGCATCTCCGGCGGAGGCACGGTCATCGAGTTCGACGACGCAAACGGCATCGGCAGCACACCCGGAGGCTCGCGGGTTACGGGCGAGTTTGCGATGCAGACCACCAGCGCCTTCACCGCTGCCGGCCTCACGGGAGCCTACGCCTTCGGCTTCGAAGGCGAGACCTGCCCAATCTACATCTACTCCGGTGGACCCACGCCCGGCGCCAACTGCTCGGCTACGGACTCGCCGGGACCACTCGACATTGCCGGAACCATGACCTTCTCCGGCTCGGGCGGCGTCTCCAGCGGTATGGAAGACATCGCACTCGACGACGGCAACTGCGGTGGAAGCGGCGAAAGCTCCACCTGTCTGGTTAACTTCCAGCAAGCGGCCTTCACCGGCAGCTACGGCACGCCGGACGGCTTTGGCCATGCGACACTTTCACTCACCGTGCCCGCCGCGAGCAATCCCACCGCATTTCCAAGTGCGGACCAGGAGATCTGGCCTACGGATTACGCGATATACATGGTCAACTCCAGCAAGGCCTACGTCATCTCCACGGATTCACACGTGGACTACGCGCTGATTGCCGGCGAAGCCGACTCTAGCACCGTTACTTCGTTCTCGGACTCATCCGTAGACGGAAATGCCGTGCTCTGGGTTGACCAGGGCAACGATTCGAACGATTGGGGAACCTCCAGCTACTCGCAGAATGCGACGTCCATCGTTGGAGCGTTTACCTCTAACGGCAGCGGATCCTTCACCTCATTCACCGCCCTGTTTAACAACGCAGGAACGGTATCGACTCAGAGCGGTACAGGAAGCTACTCTGCAGCGTCCAATGGACGCATCACGGTGAACGGCTTGGGCAGCTATCCCGCGTACTTCTATCTCTACGGAACGAATGCGGGATTCGGAGTGTCCACGAGCGGCGCCCCCGAACTCTTCCATCTGGAGAACCAGACATCGACCACGCTGGACAACGGAACCCTGGTGTGCGAGGCAATCGGCGCAACACCGACGGCAAAGCAACAAACCAATGTGGCGACCCTCAGCACAGGAAGCGTCTCCCTTGTGGAGGCACAGGCGAGTTCTCAGGGGGTACTCACCTGGGATGAGACCGATACGAGCACGTTCACCGTGAGCTCCGCCGGGCAGATGACGGTCACGGATGGTCCGGAGGGTTACGTCATTACGCCTACCCGGTTCGCCCTCATACAACAAGCAGGCAGCAACACATCGCCCACGGTGACCGTCTGTCACCAGTAGCAACTTTCTATCTGGCTGCGCGGCCACCACGATCGCGCAGCCAGCAGCTTCCCATACCCCGCCCATGGTTGGCTCCTTGGGTCCCCGCGCAAGCGAAATGTGCTTGCGGGGGAGATTGTGAGCCACATCGATCCATGGAAGACGCGCCGGCCAGCGTGCGAGAAAGCAGAGCTACGGTTTCATGACCGCCGCTCTTTCGCAAACTGACGCTAGATGCTGCAGGCATTCGGCAAAATCCCACTATGGATAATGCCGAATTGCAGGTTTGGTGGCGGAGGACGGGATCGAACCGTCGACCTTGGGGTTATGAATCCCACGCTCTAACCAACTGAGCTACTCCGCCGGAACGGCTGCAAGGCGCGAACCAGGCAGGCTCGGCCGGAATGGGCGGAGCGACTTCCGCACGCAATTCCAATCTCTGATGATACGGACGCGCGAATCGAAGGTCAAACCGGGCAGGTGACACCGTCCGGCTCCTGTAAACTCGGCAGCATGAGCACCTTCCGTATCGCCGGCGTCATTCCCGCCCGGCTCCACTCGACGCGCCTCAGCCGCAAGGTGCTGCGCACAATCGCTGGCCGGCCCATGGTCGAGTGGGTGTGGCGCGCAGCGCAGTCAAGCGGCCTCATGGACCCGGTCGTGGTAGCGACAGACTCCGATGAAGTGGCCGAGGCCTGCCGCGCACGATCGATTCCCAGTGTGATGACCTCGCCCGATTGCCCCAGCGGATCGGATCGGGTAAGGGAAGTGGCCCGGCAGATCGAGGCCGAGATCTACGTCAACATCCAGGGCGATGAGCCGACGCTGACCTTCGACTTCTTCCCGCCGCTCCTCGGTCTTTTTGCCCGGCCCGAGGTCGAGGTCTCGACGCTTGCGATTCTCTGTCCGCCGGAGGAGTTTGCAAATCCCAATGCCGTCAAGGTGGTCACGGCGCTCGACGGCCGCGCCCTCTACTTTTCGCGCGCCACCATTCCTTTTGACCGCGACCAGGTCGGCTTCACGGGTTACCGCAAGCATCTCGGCATTTATGCCTACCGTAAGGCCGCGCTCGAGCGCTTCTCTGAACTTCCGACGGGGATTCTCGAGCCGGTAGAGCGGCTCGAACAACTGCGGCTGCTCGAAAACGGCATCGGGATCTATGTAGCTGACGCGCCCCACGACACTATTGGCGTGGATACGGAAGAAGATCTGGCGCGCGCGGAGGCCCTGTTGCAGCACATGTCCATTGGAATCTGATCGTGGCTCCTCCGATTGCTGCTATACTTCTGAGCGTTCGCGGAAGCGGGGTAGTGCGATGCGATCAGGTATTCTGGCGTTCTTTGTGTGCGTGCCTTTCACAGCTCTGTGTCAGTCCATAATACCCGGAACCGTTGCCTCCCAGCAGTGGGGAGATAAACAGCAAAACACAACGTCTTGGACCGCCTGCGCCAATCTTGCTCCCGCCATTGCGCAAGGATGCGTCGCTGCGCAAGCTGAACCGCAGTGGTTTATGGCGCAGAACAGCCGCCCGGCCCTCGTGCTTTCACCACCGTCCTCGCCATGGCCGAACAGCAAAGCCGAACCGATTCCGACGCAATGGCCCGATGCAAAGGTAGAGAAGATTCCTACGCAGTGGCCTCGTCTCCGGATGGAGCAGATAAATTCCCGGCCCGATGCGCGTGCACCGCTGCGTCCTCCAGCGAAATAAGCGGGAATCTGAACCGCCTGCGCTTAGACGGGCATCTAGACAAGAAATCCGAATTGCGCGCAAGAATCGGAATGCGTGACATCCTGCTCATGAGCGACGATGGTTCCCATGAATAGTCCGATACAACTCGCAACGAGCAGCCGCCACGCGCAGCGGCCCGGGCAAGGATTTGACGAACAAGCCGCATGGAAGCAGGTTCTTGCGCGCGATCCTCAGGCCCAGTTCTTCTACGCAGTCACAACCACCGGCGTCTTCTGCCGCCCGAGCTGCGCCAGCCGCCGGCCACTGCGCGCGAACGTGCGCTTCTTCCGCACCGCGGACGACGCCCGCGCCGCAGGCTTCCGTCCCTGCCAAAGATGCAGCGTTCCGCGCGGCAATTCTTTGGGCAAAATTCGAGCGCACATTGAGAAGCACTGCGACCGCGCCGTTCCTTTATCCGAGCTGGCGCGGCTGGCCGGGCTCAGTCCGTTTACCGTGCAACGGCTCTTCAAGAGAGAGATGGGCGTGAGCCCGCTCCAATATCAGCGTGCGCTGCGCGCTGGGGCGCTCCGCGCGTCTCTCAAGGAAGGAGGATCTGTGACCACCGCGATCTACAATGCCGGGTACAACTCGTCGAGCCGCGCCTATGAAGGAGCGCAGCTCGGTATGACGCCGGCGCGCTTTGCGCAGGGAGGCAGAGGAGAGCGCATCGGCTACACCACCGCGCGCACTCCCTTTGGCTGGATTGTCGTCGGAGCGACGAAGTGCGGATTGTGCTGGCTGGCGCTCGGCGCCACTTCAGCAGAAGCCGAGGCCAGCTTGCGCGCAGAGTTCCCCGCGGCCACCATTCGCCGCGATCCAACGCTATCGAATTTTGTTGATGCTGCGCTGGCGATGGTCACCGGCAGGACGGGCCCGGCTGAAAATCAAACTCAGCCGGAGCCCACTCAGCCGGAGCCTCTTGACCTGCGGGGCACTGCGTTTCAACTCAAGGTCTGGCAGGCACTCCGGCGGATCCCCCGAGGCGAGACGCTCACCTATAGCCAGCTTGCGCGCGAGCTAGGCGAACCCAACGCGACGCGCGCGGTGGCCCGTGCCTGCGCGCTGAATCGCGTGGCGCTTCTCGTCCCATGCCATCGCGTGGTGGGCGTGAGCGGCGCGCTCACCTGCTACCGGTGGGGCGTAGACCGCAAGCGCCAACTACTCGAAGCGGAGCAGGACGGCGACACCTCAGTGCGTGTATCCGCCCGAGGCGTAGATCGTTTGCCCGCTCAGCCAGCCTGAGTCGTCCGAGGCAAGGAAGGCTACCGCGGTAGCTACGTCCTTGGGCTGGCCGATGCGGCCGAGCGGGGTCTGCTTCGCTGCACCCTCAGACATCTCCGAGCCAATGACGCCGGCCTCGTGGGTTCCTTCCGTCTCGATCAGGCCGGGGTTCAGCGCGTTCACGCGAATGCCCTTGGCCCCGAGCTCCTTCGAGAGCGACACCGTGATGGAATCGACCGCGCCCTTGGTTGCGCTATAGACTGCGCCGTTGGGAAACGCCATGCGCCCGACGACCGAGCCGATGTTGATGATGCTGCCACCCTTCGGGTTGAAGTGAGCCACCGCGGCCTGGGTGGTGAGCAGAAGTCCAAGCACGTTGAGATTGAACTGCTTGTGGAAGTGCTCCGGCGTGATCGCTTCGAGCGGGCCAAACTCATAGATGCCAGCGTTATTCACCAGCACGTCAATGGGCCCGAACTTTTCGGCGACTGTCTTCACCAGCGGACCGATCGCATCGGGATCGGCCACGTTGGCTTGCACCGCAATCGCCCTGCCACCCGCTTTTTCGATCTCGGCCACGACCTTCTCCGCTGCTGCCTTGCTGCCCGAGTAATTCACCGCAACCGCCGCGCCGCGGCTGCCAAGTTCCCTCGCAATCGCTGCGCCAATGCCCTTCGACGCGCCGGTAACCAGCGCGACTTTGCCTTCGAGGTTCTTCATGATCCGCTCCTTTATCGAAACCGTCATCCATCACAACATTTCGATAGCTGTCGAATTGATTCATGCGCGCAGAATCCGGATTCAGAACCCCTGTGGAAATTTCTCGAGAGAGCGTCAACGGCCAGGACATGCCGGCTGTTCCAGCGCAGCCAGCCCTTCGGCCAGCGCTCGCAGCACTCCCGGCCGCAGCGAAAGGTAATGAAACCTGCCTTCGCGGCGCACGTCGATGAGCCCGGCGGTTTCAAGCTCCTTGATGTGATGGGAAAGCGTGGCAGCGGAGATAGGCAGCGCGGCGCGGGCCTGCGCGCAACCCAGCGGGCATTGTGCCTTGGCAATCTTTTCAAGCAGCTCAAAGCGGCGCGGTTCGGCAAGGGCTTTAAGGAGCACGGTGCGGCGGGCGCGGGTGAGCCGGACTTTAATCCGGCTCGTGCGCTCGATTGGTTCCACGATCGGATTCATGCCAGAATTCATGGAGATTGGATGCAATGGTAACCCAGTGGGTACGGGGGAACCAGGCGGGGGACTGGCGAGTTTGTGGGATGGAAAACCATCGAGGAGCTGTGAATATAATGAGCCTCGATGAAACCGGGTTCGCGTCATCAATGTTTTGTCTATCGAGGCGCGCCCTCGCGGCATCTGTCCACCATTGCGCAAGTCATCCACGAAAAGTTGAAGCAGAACCACCGGTGCCTCTACCTGAACAGTCCTCCGATGGTGGCTGGCCTGCGGTCGTATGTGGCGGCCGCGGGCATCGACGTGGCGCATGAGATGGCGAAGGGCAGCCTGGTGCTGTCTTCGGAGCAGCGGCATCTGCGTGGCGGGTGTTTCGACGTAGACGCCATGATGCGCACGCTTGCCGATGGCCTGGAGCAGACCCTGTGCGACGGCTACGCAGGCCTGTGGGCCACGGGCGACATGACGTGGGAGTTCGGCCCGCGCAAGGACTTCTCCAAGCTGCTCGAATATGAGTGGAGGCTTGAGGAGTTCTTTCGTATGCATCCCGAGCTTGGGGGTATCTGCCAGTATCATGCCGACACGCTGCCGGAGGATGCGCTGCGGCTGGGGCTTGCCGCCCACCCCCTGGTTTTCATCAATGAAACGCTGACACGCGTGAACCCACACTACGTCGTTCCCGAGTGGTTTACCCACGAGGCGATCGAACAGCCTGAGTTCGAGTCTTTCTTGACCCGGCTTTGCGCGTCGAGCGGAATTGCGCGCTAGGCCGTATCGACATATAGACCAACTCTAAGTTGCTGAAAAGTAAATCAAGCACTGTCATGTTGAGCGAAGTCCGCCGCGGCGGAGAGTCGAAACGTTTGCGGTTCGCTACGTCTGGCACTGCTTTTTGCCCATGGTTCACCGGGCTATATGTCGATACAGCCTAGGGCATCATAGAATCAATCATTTGAGGGAATGTCTCCCTGTGGCCCTGTTGTTGGATCCATGAACACGGGTTTTCCCGGAAACCGCCGATACTCGCCTCAAAAGCCGTTTCGAGGTCAAGCGGGCTCCGCGGAGCCAGTTCCGAGGCGCAGTAGTTTTTAAGCGATCTTCTGTTCCAGTTCGAACGCTTTTACGTAATGGTTAAGCGCCAACTCCGCAATTTCCATTTCGGACTGCATGCGTGTGCGCTCGGCAGGTGTAAGAGCCGGATTCGTGAGCTGATCCCGTGACTCTTGAATCTTATGTTCGAGGTGCAAGATGTGTGCCTGGAGAGTATTTTGCATGGGGGATTCCCGGAACACTGGAGCTGATGTATATGCGCCCTTTATATATCGACTGAAACGAGGTGCGCAACCGCCGGTCCAGTTAACGCTAACCTGTTGGCGCTCATAAGGAAATGGCTGCGAGCAATCGCTTTTGGCGGAAACCCGCCGAGGAGAGAGAGTTCCTGGACGTCCTCCATCCTGTTCTACTCCCAGTTTTAGATCCGAGTCCCCCAGGGAGGGGGTAAATTTTTTTAGGCTCAATCGAAGGAATTTTCTCGACTTTTACGCCTATTGCGAGTAACGTGATTTGTACCCGGATTTGCCCAGTTGTTTCCAGATGCAGGCAGGCCGCTTATCTTTCCCCCACGGCCTGCCGTGTTTTCAGCACGTCATGGAGCCTCGATACCCAGTGGCTCAGTAGCTGGGAGCAAGGTGTATCCAAGAAAGACGAGGATACCCCTCCCAGACTTCAGCGGAAAGCCCTCCCCCAGCAGCCGCGTCTGCGGCGAGCCTCGCCAACTGTGAAAAAGAAATTTCTTGTGTTCTCTATGCTATCGGCGCCGTTGGCGCTCGGTCCAACCGATATTTGCGTGCCCGGCCTGAAATGGGAAGCCGAGCGGGCCTGGGGGTTTGGTTTCCTGGGTTTGTAGCCTGGCGTTTGATGTTTTTTGGGGGAGAGTGAAGGAAAAAGGGAGGGGAATGCGTATTAGTAATATGCGGGGGTATTCTCGCGAGCGGCGAAGAGTTCGCACCGATATGCGGGAGTAATCTCGCGAGCAGCACAGGATTCACACCGCGATCCGATGGAATGCGGAGATTGATTCGTGGTGGCGCGACTGTCCAAGGGC
>JASHQE010000317.1 GCA_030037705.1 Acidobacteriaceae bacterium
GCAATCTTTCCGTAATTCCAGGATGCGAGAGAAAGTCCGAACAGTAATCCGATCAGCGAGCAGGCAGTGCGGAAAAATCCCTGAAATAACCCGCCCAGCACCGAGGCCCCTAAAAGCCCCACAATCGTCCAATCCGCCCAGGTCATGATGCGCTCCATTTGTATACAGTCAGATGCCGCGCCCCGTCAGGCGGCGGAAGGCTTCCAGATACTTTCCCTGCGTACGCTCCACGACTTCGTCGGGCAAACCGGGAGCGGGCGCCTGTTTGTTCCAATGGATGGATTCAAGATAATCGCGAACGTATTGTTTGTCGAGCGAGGGCTGCGCGCCTCCCGGTTTCCATTCTGCGGAATCCCAGAAACGTGAGGAGTCCGGCGTCAAAACCTCATCGGCAAGAAGAATGCCTTGCCCCGCTTTTCCGTTCGTGGTTCTGCCAAACTCAAATTTTGTATCGGCCAGGATCAGCCCCCGCGCCTCGGCATGTCCTTGCGCTCTTTGGTAAATGGCCAGCGTCAGCCGGCGCAGCTCGGCAGCGTCTTCCTTGCCGATGAGCTTCTCCACCGCCGCAAATGGGATATTCTCATCGTGCGCGCCATCTGAGCTCTTGGTCGCTGGCGTAAAGATCGGCTCTGGCAGACGCGAGCCGTCAAGCAGCCCGCGAGGCAGGGAAATGCCGCATACCGTCAGCGAGTCGCGATATTCCTTCCATCCCGATCCGGCCAGATACCCCCGCGCGACGCATTCCACCGGAAACATGGCCGCGCGTTTTACCAGCATCGAGCGGCCTTCGAGTTGATCGGCATAAACCCGCAGCGAGGCAGGGAATTCGTCTACATCCGCCGAGATCAGGTGATTCGGCACGAGATCCTTGAGCAGATCGAACCAGAAAAGCGAAATCTGCGTAAGAATCTTCCCTTTGCCGGGAATACCGGTGGCCAGCACATGATCGAAGGCCGAGATCCGGTCTGTCGCCACCAGCAGCAAAGCGTCATCCACCGCATATAGATCGCGTACTTTGCCGCGTCCAAGCAGAGGTGTTGCACCCAGGTTGGTCTCCAAAAGAGCGGTCACAAAGAGGCTTGTCCTCGCATGGACTGAATCTCCGATTTTCGAAGGACCGTCCGCCTTTGTCAATGCACGGTCGCTGTGCAGAAAGGATAGGTTTTGTCGCAGGCATGGCTTTTGAGTTTGCGGAAAAGCTTCGCGGAATGGCTTTGTAACAGGGCACGTCGTGTTGAAGAAAGAGACCAAAAGTTTCTAGGTTTTAGCCATGAGAGGCATTTTCCCGGGCCATGCAAACTCATGCAAATCCTGCCTTTCCTTCACAATACCTCCCACTGGCCTCATCACAAACTCCTGTGACGACCGTCACGGACCATTCGGCAAGCCGGAGCGATACTTCTGATTGTCAACATGGTTCAGAGAGCGGCACGAAATGCTCTCTTGGAGCCGGGCGACACGAGGCAGCAGTGGAAAGGGGAAGCCGCCGCTACTTCGTAGTTAGAGGGAGCACCAGTGGCTGCGCGCTACCGACCTCCGGCGCCGGTCACTGGCCCCTGTCACTACCTTGTGTTCTATGGCAAGCGCCTCCGGAGCGAAGAGTTCCTTCGGAGGTGATTTTCCCTCTTGACCGTAAACTTTCCGCATCCATTTCATTGTGGTGATCAAACTGGCGCACAGAGGAATCCGGCCGGCGTTTCGGCGCCGCCACAACAGGCGAGTACCTGCTTTGCACTCGTGAAGGTGGCATAACAGGGGGTAAAGCCGATGCCGGATTGTCCGATATTGCCCGAGGGAAGGCCAGAGATTTCTGAAAATTATGAGGGATCTAGGCTGTATCGACATATAGCCCGGTGAACCACGGGCAAAAATCGGTGCCAGACGTGGTGAACCGCAGATGCTTCGACTCCGTTAGGAGCAAAGAGCGCTCCCAACTCCGCTCAACATGACAATGCTTGTTTTGTCTGTCAACTACTTAGCTTCGGCCTATATGTCGATATGGCCTAGGGATGCATCTTGGGGCGGCTAGTGGGGATCGGACTTTCACTCACCATTTCCATCCTGCAAGTTACAGATTATACGTTGCCACAGTTGCCAGCAAGCCCCTCGTTTCCATGCACCATTGCACGCTATTGCACGCTGGAGTGGACTTCACGTCGGGCTGAAGTCTTCGGGTTGTCCGAATGATCGACGAAACCGTTGCTTTTTAGCGAAAGCAAACCAGGCTCGAACTGGACACGGGAGTCGCGCAAACCGTCGAGATAAAGAGACTGAGCCTTGCATACATCTTAGACTCTGAATCAATTCCACCTACCATCAAACTATGCAAATATGGAAGTACGTTCCATGAATGCATGGCTGGCCTGCCGTCATCACCCCGACAAGCTCGCTTCCATTGAGGATCGCTGCTCCGAACATCCAGCCCACGGGAGGTTCGCAGTGTCTGTGGTGTTCGGCGATGAACGCTTTCGCGTCCGCGAACTCAATCTCTTCGACATGCAGCCCATGATCGAGCGTCCGGTGGATGGCGTCGTTTTCCACCAGAACGTCGTGCACCCGGATGCCAGTCTCGCGCAGCATCCATGCGCGGCTCTCCTTGCGGGAGGTGAGAGCGATTACATCGATCGATCCAGCCTGCGCGGTTTCGCTCGCAGCAGGCCTGGACATGGACCTCGCGGAGTTCTGGGAACACCTCGGCGATTTCGAAGTAGGCCGGCTCGCCACAAGAGGGGCACGTTTCCATGCGCACCTCCGTTTGAAGCAAGTTAGGCGGGAGACAGGATGAGTGGCAGCGGGCTGTTTCCAATCACTCAGGCCACTGATTCCAGAACTATTGGGGCCAGGGATTCCAGGATGAAAAGGGTCTGATATTCGCTCGAATCAACATCAGCGCAAACGGCGGACGTGCTGATGTCGCCCAAAGGCTTTGTCAAAGGTGATGATTTCGCTTGCTCCGGCGGTAAAAGAAACCTCCGCAATCAGCAAGTCCGCAAAGCCCGAGACCCCGGCGCGCGATGCCGACAGTGCCTTTTCGGCCAGCGTGCGGGATTCCACGACTACCCCATCCGCTTTGAAGATTTCTTCCAGGGTTTGCAACACCCGTTTCCGTTCCCATCGGCCGCGGAGAACCCATGCCAGCTCCGCTAGAACCAGCAAGGGAACAAAAATGCCGCTAGTTTCGCATGCAGCCTTGATGGATGCTCTGGCTGTTGCGGACTGCGCTGCATCGTCATCCAGGTAGGCCCGCGCCCAGACGTTCGTATCGGCTGCAATCATTACCACTTCCTCCGCGCCTTGGCTTCGTTCATCTCCTCAAAGGACATGAATTTTCCCGGCTTTCCACGCGCGTCGGACATCCGCCACAGATCATCAATTTTGTAGCGGACGGGCTCCACCTGGACAGGGCCGCTCTCGGGAATGCTGAAGCGGAT
>JASHQE010000318.1 GCA_030037705.1 Acidobacteriaceae bacterium
CCTTCCAGCGAGAAGCCCAGCAGTAGCGCAACGAGGATTGCCAGCGCAGGCAGGTCGACACGGGATTTCATAATGCGGGGAATGAGATAGGAGTTCTCAACCTGCAGGTAGACGGCGAAGAAGATCAAAACACCCAGCGCGTGCTCCCAGGAATCAATCGCGGCAACGATCACTGCCAGCACCAGCGAGACCGTTACCCCTAAAACCGGAACGATATTCAGAAGTCCGGTGAGAACGCCAAGCGCGTATGCATAACGAAGGTGAAGACAAACGAAGGTGATGGTGCTGGCCGCCCCCAGAATGAGCATCAGGCTGGCTTGTCCGAGCAGCCATTTTCCCATGCGGACCGCTGCGCGGTTCAGCGTATCGTCGAGCCGTTTGCGGCGAGGCTGAGGGAAAAACGACAGGAACCAGCAATAGGCCTGATCGCCTTCAAGGATGAAATACAGGGTGAGGACGACGCCGGAGACCACGTCGGCTACTTTGCCTGCCCAGTTCTTCATCGAGAGCAGCGTATAGGTAGCGGCCCGGCCGGCAAAATTCTGCAGTTTGTCGATGAGGGCGTCATCATCGAGCCGGTCGGCGAAGGGAATGTGCCGGAGTTTGCCCACCCACTCGGGAACCTTGGAGGGCGCCTGGCTGCTGAGCTGGTCCAGATCGCGAAGGACCGGCGGAATGGTGAAGTATCCGAAGGCAGCCAGTGCGCCGAGAATGGCCAGCAGCAGGAAAAGAACGGCTCTGCCTTTCAATGGCTGCCAGCGGCCGATGCGCAGTCTTCCGGTGGCGTGTACGGCCGGTGTAACGACCACCGCAAACAGCGCCGAGATGTAGAGCAGCACCAGGACATCGCGCACCAACCACGCCACATACGCCGCGGCGGCCAGAGCGAAAGCAAACACGATGTCGCCGCGATAGTTTCGCGGCTCACTGGAGGATTGCGTCATCGGTGACGTTCCTGAATCAGCGAGTCAGCGAGTTAGCGCGTCAGCTTTTCATGCTGACTCGCTGACTTGCTCGTAGCTGCGTTTCTGTGATGCATGAGGGTTGGATGCAGATCGGCGAGTTAGCGCGTCAGCAGGTTAGCAAGTTGACGGCCGGCGATGAGCAGTTAACTTGCTGACGCGCTAACTCGCTCGTAGTTTATTGATCTCCACTCAGGATCGATCCCACGATGCCGCCCAGCAGCCCGCCGCCCACTGCTGCCGGGGCCGAAGAGCGGCTGCCATCGTGCGGCAGATACTCGCTAATCTGGTGCGCGAGGCGGGAGATCGGGAGGGTTTGCAGCCATACCGTACCGGGACCTGTGAGCACCGCAAGAAAGATTCCGTCGCCTCCGAAGATCATGTTCTTGATGCCCGGAACCATAGTGATCTGGAAGCCGACCGTGCTCTGAAACGCACCCACGTGTCCTGGATGGACGCGAAGCACCTCACCCGGAGCAAGATTCTGCTGAATCAGCTCGCCGGATAGTTCGAGCCACGCGGTACCGTAACCGCCCACTTTTTGGAGCAGAAATCCGTCGCCGCCGAAGATGCCTGCGCCGAGCGACTGCTGAAAACCCACGCTGAGGGTCACTTGCGGCGTGGCGCAGAGAAAGCCATGGCGGTGCACCAGGTACTCCGGTCCCTGGCCCAGGGTAATCGGCACGATGTGTCCCGGCACCTTGGTGGCAAAGGCGACGATGCCAGGATACTGGTAGGCCCGGTATTCGGTCATGAAGATGCTGCCGCCGCCGGCAACGCGCTTGAGTACGCCGAACAGGCCACCACCACCGCCCGCCTGTGTGTGGGTCATCATCTGGATGGACGCGGTCATCCAGGATAGCTCTCCGCTTTCGGAGAACACGCTCTCGTTAGGGTCAAGCTGCACTTCGAGTACGGGCATGATGGTGCCCTGAATCCGGGTCTGCATCGCAAATGCCTCCTATAAGAGGACAGTGTAACTGCCCGCAGCCGCCGGAGATGGAAAGGAATGAGGATTTCCTTTTTACCGCTTGGGGAACAAAAGACCAGGAATAGCGATCGATCGCTCGGCGCGTCTCTGTGCACAAGGTTGCGATCGAAAGAAGAATCCGCCGCGGAACTCCACGGCGGATCCACTCATCGTTCGTTATGCACCTCTTCTTTGCTCCCGTAAACTTCGTTCTTAATTTACTTCTTGCTTTCGAGCGTTACGTTGTGAGCCTGCGCCAGTTTTTCAAGCACCTGGTAGTGCTCTGAGAGCACCGGTTCGTCCTGCTTGGCAGCCTCTTGCACGCCCGGATTCTGTCCCGACTGCGCTTCGTTCTTGAACTCCTTCAGATCATGCTGTTGTTGCTTCGCCATCGCCTGAATGTAGGCGGTGTCGAAGTCCGGACCGGAAAGCGCCTGCAGCTTTTCGATCTGCTGTTTCTGTTTCTTCGAAGGTCCCTTGGGTTCGCTTACGCCCAGTTGCTTGACGGCCGGTTCCAGTTGGGAATTCAGTTCGCTATGAACCTGCACCATCTTTTGCCCGAACTGCTTGACATCCGGGCTCGAGGATTTCTGCTCGGCGAGTTGGCTCATCTGCACCTGCGCGTCGTCACCCTCCATCGTGTCGTGGACAAATATCTGATCGCCATATGCCTGATTGCCTTGCGTGGCATCCGGCATGCCGGTCGTTGGAGATCCGGGCGCACCGGGCGCCGGTTGTTGCTGGCTCGGTTGCGGCTGCGTTCCCCCCGGGTTGCTTCCCGGCGCCTGCGCGGCGGCTGCTCCACCGGCCCAAAGAACTGCAGCCGTAATCAAGAGAGTTCCTTTGGTCGATCGCCATGAGAACATTCGCATTTCCTCCTTCCTGCTCGAGAAAAATTAACTTACGCGCTCCCGTTCCCCTGCCGCCGAACCCCCGAATGGGTTCCGGGATCATCAGCCTACTTTCGATGCCCGCGCCAGGAGGTGCAGTTGTCCCTGCCTGCGGTCGTAAAGGACCCATACTCGTGAGTGCTTTTCACGAAGCCAAAAATCGGGAAATCCTTCCTATTACCCACTGGAACTTCAGGACAGATTTTTTGTCCGGTCTGCCATCGTGCACAAAAAACGTCTATTCTTCAGGGATTTATGGCCCCAACCCATCTTCATGCTCTACTCTTGCCAAAGGCGCACAGGTCAGGGTCTGATGCCGAGGATTTTTGTCAAAGCCCGGGAAGCGATCATGCAGGCGCTTGCTCACGACGTGATCAACACCGCCAAGGCCGCCGCGTACTCGGGCATGCTGATGTTGTTTCCGGCCCTTCTGGTAATCACGACACTGGTGGCCCAGATCCAGGAAGGGGGAACGATGCTCGGCGAGCTGCGTTCCATCTTCGAGCAGTTTCTGCCAGTCGATACGCTCGACCTGCTGCAGTCTTATGTGCTCACGCGCCGCGTTTACTCCGGCCAGTTGATCCTTTCGGCCACGAGCCTCAGCGTCTTTGCCGGCCTGGGAGTGATGCTTTCGCTGATGGAGGGCTTCCGGCGCGCGTACCGGCTGCCGCCTGACGGGTGGAGTTTCTGGAACCGGCGCATCCGCGCGCTCATGCTGTTGCCCATCTCCATGGTGCCACTCTCGGTGGCCACGGTGGTCATCGTATTCGGCCGTCAGATCGAACTCTGGATGATTGATAACGCCGGTCACAACCTGCGATCGATCGTGCTGTTCTTCTGGCGCATGGTGCGCTGGTCAATCGCCCTGCTCACCACCACCAGCGTCCTTTCCGTGCTGTATCACTTCGGCACCAAGCGCAAAGAACATTGGTTGTGGGTCGCTCCCGGCGCGCTCGCCGGGTCACTCATCTGGTTCCCGGCCACTCTTGCCTTTGGGTGGTACGTCACCCGCATCGCCGACTATTCGCGGTTCTACGGCTCATTCGGAGCCGGAATTGCCACGCTAGTCTGGCTTTATATCTCTTCCTTCAGCGTCCTGATCGGAGCGGAACTGAATGGGGTGCTCTATTGGCACCGGGAAGCGCGCGCCGCCGAGAAATTTACCGCGGTTCCAGAGGCTGAAGAGGCCAGTCCGGATTCGGTTCACACCTAGATGCTACTGTGGATGCCGCATCCGGTGCATCGCCGGCTGCGGGCCTCCCATTTACAATAGAATCAGCGCACATTATCCAAAAACTTTCATCCAATCAAAATTTTTCCATCTGCAATCGATCATCCTGGAGCTGCCCGCATGTCGTTCCCTTATCAGAGTTTGACTGACCCAATGTCGCAGCGTCGCGCAAAGATCGTCGCCACTCTGGGGCCCGCATCAAGCTCCGAAGCGGTGATCCGGGATCTCGTCCGCGCGGGCGTAGATGTGGTTCGGCTGAATTTTTCTCATGGGACATACGAGGAAAAGCTGACGCTGATTCAATTGATCCGCAAGGTGAGCCGGGCGGAACACAAACCTCTTTGTATTCTTGGCGATTTGCAGGGCCCCAAGATCCGCACTTCGAAGCTGAAAGATCGCGTGCCCGTTCCGCTGAAGGCCGGCCATCGGCTTACGATTACGCCGCGTGACGTTCCGGGTACGGCATCGCTAGTGAGTACGACCTTCAAAACGCTGGCGGAAAACGTCGAGCAGGGCTCACGGATTCTCCTTTCAGACGGCCTCATCGAGTTGCGCGTTCACGAGATCGACGACCACGATGTGGTGTGCGAGATCGTCAACGGCGGTATGCTGGGCGAAAACAAAGGGATCAACCTGCCGGGCATTGCCGTCCGCGTTCCTTCGCTGACGGAAAAAGATGCTTCCGATCTCGAATTTGCACTCAAGAACGGCGTCGACGCCGTGGCCGTCTCGTTTGTCCGGACGGCAGAGGATGTGCGGCTGGTGCGCAATCGCGTGGCAGCTCTGGGCGGCGAGACCTGGATCATCGCCAAACTCGAAAAGCCGCAGGCCATCGAACATCTCGACGATATTCTGCTGGCTTCCGACGGCATCATGGTGGCGCGCGGCGATCTGGGTGTGGAGATGCCGCCCGAAAAGGTGCCGGCCATCCAGAAACACATCATTCGCCGTGCGGCCGATTACTCCAAGCCGGTGATCACGGCTACACAGATGCTCGAATCGATGATTGAGAATCCGCGGCCCACGCGCGCCGAGGTCTCCGACGTAGCCAACGCGGTATATGACGGCACAGATGCCGTGATGCTCTCGGGCGAATCGGCTGTGGGCAAGTATCCGATCGAAGCCGTGGCCATGATGGCGCGCATCGTGGCCGAAGCCGAACAGCATATGAAGCTGGACAGCCGCCAGGAACCCCGGCAGCGAACCACCCGGCTTTCGATTGCTGAAACCATCTGCGAAGCGACGGCGCACGCCGCCGACGATCTCGACCTGCGCGGCATTGCGCTGTTTACGGAATCCGGCGCAACCGCGCGGCAGCTTTCGAAGTACCATCCGGCGGCGCCGATCTTCGCACTCAGCCCGGTTGAAGTGACGATCAACCGGCTCAACCTGCTGTGGGGCACCACGCCGATCCGGTGTCCGAAGGTCAATACGACAGAAGCTCTGGTGGACTGCGCCGAGGCACTGCTCGAAAAAGGCGGCCATGTCAGGCCGCGCGAGGTTATCGCGATCGTTGCTGGCACGCGCACCAAATCCGGTTCGACCAACTTTATGCGTTTGCACGCTCTGGGTGAGCAGAACCTGGAGAATGTGCGCCCCTTTGCCGCGCACCAGGAAGACTCGGCCAACGACGTTGAGTCATCTCCAAGGAAGCCGGCTGCGGCCAAATCCCTCCGCATACCCGAACGGAAGAAATGATCTTCACGCCGGTTGCTTTATGCCCTTTGCAGACTCACGCTGCAACGACACAAGCCAGAAGATTACGACCGCCAGATAACCTAACGCCGGGACATAGGACCAACCGACGTACCTATCTGCATCATGCCGCATCATAGCTTGAGCCTTGCCAGCCAGGGCGATAAGCTGCATTGCGGCAAAGGCCGCAAATCCCGCTGAGATGCAGGTGAGATTGGAAGATCGCGAGCTTCTCCAGATGACCACGAAGAGCGCCAGCATAAGGATGCTCATGAAGACCTGCACGCGGTCGGCAAGCTGCCTTTCGGCGATGACGCTGAGCGCGATCCAGGTGAGCCCGCAAACGACTGTGAAAAATGCAAGCAGCGCCGGAATGCGCTTCCAAATGCGCTTCCACGCCCGTTCAGCCGAATCGCCAAGAAGGCGCCCTGCGAGCTCAGCAGCTACAAGCGCTTGTAGCGGAAACTCGAGCAGAGTGAGCGCATTGTAGAGCGAGTGATAGGAGTCTGAATCCATGCGCCGGGCAAGCGCAAACAGCAGGCCGGCGCGCACCGGATAAAAGACGATAAGCACTGTAAATGCCGGGAAACGGCGCGCTATGCTGCGCCGGAATGCCGCAAAGACCAGCGCACACTGCAGCAGCAACCCCACTTCCCAGATGATCTGATTGGCCGCCATGCGCGAAGGCAACGCGGCCCAAAGAAGCGACATCGCCTGCGGCGGAAGTGTGCGGAGTACGCAATCCATCATTACGGCATTCCTCCGTCCGATACGACCGTTGTTGGCTCGTGCAAAACGGCGATTCATAAGGAAATTGCCGCTGCACATCATCGGCTTCAAGATACCGCAGAAGGAGAAATGCTCTAATCGTCATCCGGCGGCCCGCTCGGCTTCTCGCGGATCAACTGGTCCGGAGTAACTGTGGTTTTGATTGCGCTGTACGGGGCCGGCGTCTGTTTGTAATCGAAGCAGTCTGCAAACGCGTCCGTGCCCGCATCGCGCGTGCCCAAGCTGCCCAGAGCATAGTTATATTCAATGAATGCGATGAAACCACTGGCCTCGTGGAAGTGGTGTGAGACATAGCCGTGCTTCGCGTAGGGCGAGACCACGAGTAGCGGCACGCGGAAGCCGGGTCCCATCTCATCCACTTTCGGCGGGTCGACATGGTCATACCAGCCGCCCCAGTCATCCCAGGAGATGAAGATCGCAGTCGAGTTCCAGAATTGGCTGTTGCCGATGGCATTGACGATCGAAGCTACCCAATCAGGCCCTTCGCTGCCCGAGCCCGGATGGTCGGAGTGCGTCCAGTCCGGAACGATCCACGTAATCTGCGCCAGCTCTCCGTTCTGGATATCGGTGAGGACGCGCGCGGAGGGGGAAATCACGTTGTCTTTCCAGTCCTTGCCGAAGCGGATGTGACGGATGGCCTGGTACGCCGAGAGAATAAAGAAACTGTCGCCGCTGCCCGGAGCGTAATAGCGCCACGTAACACCCTTCTGATCCAACAGGTCCGCGATGGTCTGGTAATCAAAACAGGGATAGACGCCGGGCAGTTCCGTGCCATTCGGCCCAATCAGTGCGGCCGTCGTGGTGGGATCGGCGTCGCAGCCCCACACCGTTCCGGTGGGATTCTCAGCCACGTTGCCCGATTGCCCGGCAATCATATACTGGTGCGCGACAAAGCTCGGGCCGGTGTTCGATTGGAACATGCGGTCGCCGAGCGTGTATGCGCGCGCCATGGTCCAGTACGGCTCGACATCTTTTTCCGGTACATAGGAGTAAGGCAACGTGGCGGGGCTCACCGTGTCCTGGGCGAAGTTGTCCAGGCTGCCCTGATCCCAATCTTGCCACCAGCGCTTGTGCGAGTGGTCCAGATCGCGCGAATCGCCCAGCGAAAGAGGCGTGAGAGGAATCGAAACGCCGTTCAACATCCCGCTCTGCACCGTGTCCGCGCCGGGATATCCGTTGAACAGATTGTCGAAGCTGCGGTTCTCCTGCATGATGACGACGATGTGCTGGATGGGCGAGCCGGCAACAGGAGACACCGTGCTGACCGGCACAGGCGGCGAAGGGGACAGTAAGAACGAAGCACCGCACCCGGCCAGTCCAGCCAGAATGCACACGCCGCTTATGACCAACAAAGAAGAGCGGCAGGACACAGAACACGTGGGCACAGCAGCCTTCCCATGCGTGCCTCCCGTATCCCGCATCTTTTCGTTCTCCAGTTCCCCTTCTAACGGTACTGCCGCAACGCCGGGGCCGCTGTGATTTCAATCACTCGGCTTTTGGACGCAAAAACAGTGACGGGGGGGAGAGGTTAAGTGTATCAAAATCGATCGCTCGGCTAGGACGGATTTTCCGAAAGAGAGATTTGCGCTTGGCGCCAGCAGTCATCGAAAGCAGGTGACCTTCGGGCAAGCGGTCACTCAACGGGTAAGTTATAAAGTCCGCCCGCCTTCGCCGCAAGAACATGCTGCCGCGAAAGCGGGAATCACGTTGTGGGATCTAAGTTCGAATCTACTTCGCCGCCAACTGCCGCAGCACGTACTGCAAGATGCCGCCGTGCTCGTAGTACTCGATCTCCTGCGGCGTGTCGATGCGGACAACTGCATGGAACGTCTTCTTTTCACGATCCGGGCCGGCAGCAGTAACCTTCAGCGTGCGGCCGTTGGCGAACTTCTCTTTCAGCAGAGAGGTCAGTCCAGGGAAAGAAAAAATCTCTTCGCCGGTCAGGCCGAGCGACTCGGCATTCTGTCCATCTGCAAACTGCAATGGGAGAATGCCCATGCCCACGAGATTCGAGCGGTGAATGCGCTCGAAGCTTTCAGCGATGACAGCTTTCACGCCCAGCAGGTTCGGCCCCTTGGCCGCCCAGTCGCGCGAAGAGCCCGAGCCATATTCCTTACCGGCAAGAATAATCAGCGGCACGCCGCGCTCGGCGTACTTCACGCTCGCATCGAAGATGGACATCTGCTCGCCCTCAGGAAGCAAGCGCGTGACGCCGCCTTCTGTGCTGGGTGCGAGCTTATTGCGCAGGCGAACGTTGGCGAAGGTACCGCGGACCATCACTTCATGATTGCCGCGCCGCGAGCCATAGGAGTTGAAGTCGGCCGGCTTGACACCGTGCTCCGCGAGATATTTGCCTGCCGGTCCGTTTGCCTTGATGGAGCCGGCGGGTGAAATGTGGTCCGTTGTCACCGAATCGCCCAACACGGCCAGCACGCGCGCGCCGAGGATATCTTCGACCTCGGCCGGCACCTTTGTCATGCCATCGAAGTACGGCGCCTGGCGGATGTAGGTCGAGTCGCGCTCCCACTGATAGACATCCCCGGTGGGGAAACTGAGCCCCTGCCAATTGGCATCGCCATGGCTCACCGTCGCGTACTCTTTGCGGAAGCTCTCGCTGTTGACGGCTTTCCCGATCGCTTCGGAGACCTCCTGCTGCGTGGGCCAGATGTCTTTGAGAAAGACTGGATTGCCGTCCAAATCGTTGCCCAGCGCAGTGGTATCGAAGTTGTGGCCGATCTTGCCGGCAAGCGCATAGGCGACGACGAGCGGCGGGCTCATGAGGTAGTTGGCGCGCACGTCCACATTCACGCGGCCTTCGAAGTTGCGGTTGCCGCTCAAAACGCTGACGGCCACCAGGCCGTGTTCGTCGATGCTCTTCGAAACGTCGGCGGGCAGCGGACCGGAATTGCCGATGCACGTCGTGCAGCCGTAGCCTACGACATTGAAGCGCAGCTTTTCGAGATAGGGCAGCAGACCGGCCTTCGCGTAGTAGTCCGTCACAACGCGTGAGCCGGGCGCGAGCGAGGTCTTCACCCAGGGAGGAACGCTCAGGCCTTTTTCGACGGCCTTCTTGGCGAGAATACCCGCAGCGACCATCACCGACGGGTTCGAGGTATTCGTGCAGCTCGTGATGGCCGCAATGACTACGGAACCGTGATCGAGATATTTGTCGGGATCGACGTTGAACCGCTCTTTGACTGTGGTGGTGACGTGGAGCGGCGCAGCCGACGATGGAGCGGGGCCTTCATTCTCTTCAGCCGCAACCGCAAGGTCCGTTACACCGTTGGTCCGCTCCCACACGGCAGCGGTGCGCGTGCCAAGCGGCTTGGCCGTGGGAGCAAGCAGGCTGGGTAACTGCTGCGCGAAGCTTGCGGCCGCATCTTTGAGCAGCACACGGTCCTGCGGGCGCTTTGGCCCGGCGACGCTCGGCTCAACCGTGCCGAGATCGAGCTCAAGAGTCTGCGAGTACTCGGCCTCCGGCGCATCAACGGAATGAAAGAGTCCCTGCTCCTTGTAATAAGCCTCGACAAGATTGATTTGTTCTTCGCTGCGGCCGGTCAGCCGGAGATAGCGCAGTGTCTCGGCATCCACCGGGAAGATGCCGCAGGTTGCGCCATACTCAGGCGCCATGTTGGCAATCGTTGCGCGATCGGCTAAAGGTAACTGCGTTATGCCTTCCCCATAAAACTCAACAAACTTGCCGACAACACCCAGCTTGCGCAGCGCCTGCGTCACGGTGAGCACCAGATCGGTGGCCGTGGCGCCTTCACGCAATTTGCCGGTAAGTTTATAACCCACCACTTGCGGCACCAGCATCGAGACAGGCTGGCCGAGCATGGCCGCCTCGGCTTCGATGCCGCCGACGCCCCATCCCAGCACGCCCAAACCGTTGATCATGGTGGTGTGCGAGTCGGTGCCGACAAGAGTATCCGGATAGGCCAACCATTCGCCGCTCATCTCCGTCGTGAAGACCACACGCGCGAGATATTCAAGGTTGACCTGGTGACAAATGCCCAT
>JASHQE010000319.1 GCA_030037705.1 Acidobacteriaceae bacterium
GATGTATATTCCTCCCAATCTACCCGGAGGACATGCGAGTTATGTTTGGTTCAGACATTCTGGACATCGTCATCGGCATGGTGTTCGTGTTTCTGCTGCTCAGCCTGGTTTGCTCGGCGTTGAACGAGTTTCTCGAAGCCCTGGTGAAGAACCGCGCCCGCGACCTGGAGCGCGGCATCCGCGAGCTGATCGGCGACCCGCAAAACGCCACAAATTTCGTCGAGAAGATTTACAACCACGGCCTGGTCAACTCGCTCTTCAAAGGCGACTACTCGTCGGAAAAGACGCGCAACCTGCCGTCGTATATTCCGTCGGCGAACTTCGCTCTGGCAATCATCGATCTCGTGAAGAATCCGCCGCCGGCAGGCATCAAGCTGCCGCCCAATGTGAAGGCGGTGTTTGACATCTTCGAGAAGCAGGCCGCGGGCAACGCGGCCAAGCTGCAGGCCAGCCTGGAAGAGTGGTTCAACACCGGCATGGACCGCGTCTCCGGCTGGTACAAGCGGCGCGCACAGTGGATCCTGGTGACGCTAGGGCTTATCGTGGCCATCGCGATCAACGCTGACTCGATCCTGATCGCCCGGACGCTCTCGAATGACTCGAGCGTCCGCAAGGGACTTGTAGCCATGGCGCAGGCGCGGGCCAACCAGCCGCTCACACCGGCCGCAACCCTTCCGCAACAGAACACAATTGCGCTCAACACGGATCCTGCAGGAGGGGGCCAAGGGGGATCGGGCCAGGGCGCGAACTCTGCCGCCGCAGTGCCGGTTACGCTGTCGGCCGTTGCGCCTGCCACTCCGCTCAGCGCGGACCTGCAATACGTTGGCGAGCTCGAGAAGATCGGGCTGCCGATCGGCTGGCATCCCAGTCCGCCCGCTCAGCCGCAGCCTTTTTTGAAGCGCGCGTTTGAGGCCGCCCCGCGGGTCTTCGAGGAGCATCTGATCGGATGGCTGCTCACGGCCATCGCGGTCTCGATGGGCGCGCCCTTCTGGTTCGACCTGCTGGGCAAGTTCGTCGCCGTGCGCTCTACACTGAAGCCGCAGACAGACAACAACGCGTGACACGGCACGGGGTGGGCCGTCCGGAAGATATTCGTTGCAACGGCTTTTTGTGATTGGCAGAATCCTTTCCGCTGGCTGGCGAATCCATAAGAGCGTTCTATTCTTGTGTTTGAGGAGACAGCGTAGCTATGGGCATGACGGCCAGCGAAGTGAACAAGATCAAGCAGGCGATTCCCGCGCCGGGGGTGTTGCCGGTCATCCACGAGCGGTGGAGCGCACGGGCATTTGCGGACCGGGAGGTATCGGGGGAAGACCTGAAGCGCGTCTTCGAGGCTGCCCGGTGGGCGCCTTCGAGCTTTAACGAGCAGCCCTGGCGTTACATCGCGGGCGTCCGCGGCACGCAGACACACCGGAAGATTGAGGAATCGCTGGTGCCATTCAATCAACAGTGGGCGAGGAAGGCTCCGGTGCTGCTGCTGGGGATAGCGAAGTCGACCTTTAGCCACAACAACGCTCCGAATCTATACGCGGTCTACGACCTGGGCGCGGCGAGTGCTTACCTGGTTCTACAGGCGGCGGCGCTCGGGCTCACCACGCACCAGATGGCGGGCTTCGACCGTGAGAAGGCGCGAACGCTGCTCGGCATTCCCGAGGGGTATGAGTTTGGGTCGGTAATCGCGCTGGGGTATCAGGACGATCCGGAGACGCTGGGGAACAAGGAGTTAATCAACAGTGAGACCGCGCCGCGGGAGCGAAAGCCGCTGAACGAGTTTGTGTATGCGGATTGGGCAAAGCCGCTGGAATGGAAATGACCGGGGACAGTGAACGGTAGTCAGTTCGTAGTTCACAGTTCTTAGCCGTGAGGCGGGGTGAAGTTGTCCCCATTCCCTACTTCCTACTCCGTACTTCCCGTTCCGGTAAAGTAGAGGTTGGAGAGCAACTTTTGGCAGTGAGGCCCCCGACTTCTACGAACGCGCGGCGGCGGATTCCTGCGCGGAGAGTGGCGCATCGGGCGACAGCGGTGCGGCGCGCAGGTATGCGCTGGCGCACCCGCTGCGCGCTGGGAGCGGTTCTCCTCTGCCTGGGGCTGTGGATGTGGGGGTATCTGGCGCGGCGGCTGGCTCCCCAGGAAAACACAGACCAGACCCATTTCGACGCAATTATCGTGCTGGGCGATCCAGCGGATGCGGACGGGAATCCGACGCCGACGGAGCAGGCGCGGGTGACGGAGGCAGTGCGCGAGTATGAGCGCGGCGTGGCGCCGCACCTGATCTTTACCGGTGCGGCGGTGAAGAACCAGTACGTGGAAGCGCAGGTGATGGCGCGAACGGCCGCCGGGCAGGGCATTCCGCGGTCGGCCATTCTGGTTGAGCCGGAGGCGCGGGATACGATCCAGAATGCGTGTTACTCGGTGCGCATGATGAAGGCGCATGGGTGGGGATCGGCGGAGGTGGTGTCGAGCAAATGGCATGTGGAGCGCGCCGGGTTGATCTTCAGCCGAATGCCGATCGCGTGGCGAATGCGCGTGGCTCCGCCGCTTGAGCCTCAGGCAGGGTGGTATGAAGATGCCGTAGCGCTGAAAGAGACACTGAAGACAGTGCGGTATCTGGTGTGGGCGCGTCCAATGGAACGATGCGAACCATAGACAGGGGTCAGGGAACAGGGAACAAGTGTCAGTCGCGCGTTGTGGGTGCTGGGGATGGTCTTGTAAGCTGGTTGGTGATGCGTTTGCCAGTAAGGATTTGTTCCCGTTGGTTCGCCGCGGCCGTGGTTGTCTGCGCCGCAGCGGGCGTTCAAGCCCAGACCTCGAGCTCCAGCACCCAGACAAACACGACCGAGCCGGTGAATGCGCCGTATATCTCGGTCGATCCGCTGGCCAATGTACGCTACGACAACCGGTGGGACATGTCGCTCGGTGCGGCCTACGACCATATGAAGGCCGGGCCGAACCTGCTGCAAGGCGCGAACCTGGGCGGACTCGACTTCGAAGCATCCATGTGGATGACGAGGCACTGGGCCGTCGAGGCTACAGACCGCACGTATGTGGGAACGAGCGGCGCTGCGCCGAACGATGCGAATGCGAATGGCGGTCCGATCAAAGGGCCGTTTATCGCGGAGTACTTCTTCGGGGCAGGACCGGAGTGGCTTGGTCCGCATAATAAGCATGGCGCACTGATTGCGCACGTCATGGCGGGCGGCGTGTATGGGAACTTCCAGCACAGTTTGTTGGGCAAGCCGGCGTCTGTTGTGGGGTTCTATCCGGACCAGTTCGCGCCGGCGTTTATCATCGGCGGGCACTTCGATCTGAACCGCTCGGACCATTGGGTGTTTCGCGTGACGCCGGACGCGGTTTTGACGCGCTATCACATCAACTATTCTCCGTTCACCACGGCGAATGACGTCAACTTCGCCATTTCGGTCGGAATGGAATACAAGTTTACGAAGAGCAAGCGCTCGTTGCGCAAGGAGAACTGGGTTTCGGGCTGGTAGCTGGTGGTAGCAGCTGATAATTGGCCCGCTGCACTCCGTGCGTCGCGCCGCACTTCAGTGACACGATTGTGAGCGCCTCCCCGTATGCGTGCCGATGGCTCTGCCTTCTTCGGGCCAACTCTTCTGTTTTCACAATCATCGATTCAAGAGCAAGGCTGCCAAATTTACCTTGGTGTGGTAT
The DNA here is from genome assembly GCA_030037705.1 of Acidobacteriaceae bacterium. Classification (GTDB taxonomy): domain Bacteria; phylum Acidobacteriota; class Terriglobia; order Terriglobales; family Acidobacteriaceae; genus Telmatobacter. The sequence goes on from JASHQE010000319.1 coordinate 3,673, forward strand.
CCTCCTGCGTTCGATCAAGCTTGTGGAAAAGTGCCGCCAAAGAATATGCTGTTCCGGATAGCGGCACTCCCTCGGGAAAACGGCACTTCGAGACAGGGACAAAGGTGGGGAATCCATGGACATGAAAGACACGCTCGGCGTGCTGCTGGCTGGCGGTGCGGGAGAACGGCTGTTTCCCCTTACGCGTGACCGCGCCAAACCGGCGGTGCCGTTTGGAGGACATTACCGGATCATCGACAT
>JASHQE010000320.1 GCA_030037705.1 Acidobacteriaceae bacterium
GGCACCCGGCCACGGCGGAAGATCTGGGGCACCCAGAGGTAGTACTTCATCAAACGGTCAGAGACCTAGCCGGCGGAATTTCCGGCGAAATAGGCTTCAATTTCTTCGAGCGTCTTTCCTTTGGTTTCTGGCAGGAACAGCGCCGCGACGAGGAAATACGCCACGGTAAAGCCCGCGAAGAGAAAGAACATCGACGAGTAGCCGTTCTTGCTCACGAAGGGCAGAAAGATCGCGGCCAGAGTTGTGGATACGAGCTGGTTGAGCACCAGCGCGATGCTCATACCGTTCGAGCGGATGCGCGTCGGCATCAGCTCGCTGAGCGCCAGCCACACGCACACCCCCGGCCCTATGGCGTAGAAGGCCATGAACGCGTAGAGCCCCAGCGCGACCAGCCAGCCATGCCCGGTACCGGGAACGGGGCCGACGAGGGCCTTTTGAATTCTGAGTGGCGCGGTGCGCGCAGCCGACAGGTCTGCAAAGGGATTCTTGAAGAGAGCCTCAATGCGGTTGGCGGGCAGGCAGCTCGCACGCGTGATCTCGATGGGCGCGGCCCCCGGATCGTCCGACCGTACAAAACTGGTCGCGGCGGTGAAATCTCCGTATGAGTAAATGATTGCCAGTGAAGCGCGGTTGCTGTCGATCGTATGTCCGCTGTAACCCGCGGCTGCGAGCAGTTGTTGGGCCTCTGCCCGGCCGAAGCGCAGCGTCAGCTCCTGGCTGGGCCCTGCGAGCGCCTGCACCGCGTTGCGGCAATCGACGGCCGAGCTTTCGGTGGTCTTGAAGAGAATGCCTACAAAGGATTGCGCGATGATGATGCCCACCGTACCTAAAATCAACAAAAATCTGCGGCCCTTGCGGTCTATGAGCGACATGCCCACGGCGGTCATCAGAAAGTTGACGCAGGTAAAGATTACATAACCCCAGTGAGCATACAGATCGCTGAGGCCGCTTTGCAGCAGAATACCCGTGTTGTACCCGATGACGGAATTGACGCCTGTGGCGGTATTGCAGGCGAGGATAGAGCACGCGAGCAGAAATGGAATCAGATATTTTCTACGCAGCAGCGAGTCCTTAACCTGTTGCCCCATCGTTGCTATGGCGCTGTGCGCGGTTGTTTCCATCTCTTCGAGCTCGACCGAAGCCTGCTCCGGGCTGCGCGATCTGAGCAGGACCGCGTACGTCTTTTCTTTTTCGCCGCGGCGGAAGAGCCATCGCGGCGACTCGGTGACCAGCAGGCTGCCCAGCACGAACAATGCCCCCGGCGGCAGCGAGACCCAGAAGATCCTGCGCCAGGCCTGGTCTCTGAAACGGAAGAGCGCAGCAGCATCGGCGGATCGAGCCACGGCTTCCACGCGGTAGCTATAGTAAATGCCCACCAGCGCGGCAGCGACGATTCCCAGCGTCAGCATCCACTGAAAGACCGCGGTTCCCTTGCCGCGGTTCGCGGCGCCGAGGCACTCGGCCAGATAGAGTGGCACCACCACGCCGACCAATCCTGCGCTTACGCCCTGCAGAAGCCTTCCAAAAAACAGCGGTCCATAGCCGTGCGAGAGCGCGATGACCGGAATGCTGAGCACGAAGGTGAGTCCGCTCAGGATCATCAGCCGCCGGCGCCCCATCCAATCGGCAAGGAGTCCGGAAAAAAGCGTGGAGAACACGCTGCCCAGAAGCACAGCGGCCACAATCACGGAGAGTTGTGCGGCCGTCAACCCCGAGGTGGCTTCCAGATAGGGCAGGGCCCCGCCGATGATGCCGACGTCAATTCCATAGAGCAGGCCGCCCAACCCAGCCACGAGCTGAAGAAACGAGTTATAGCGGCGGATCGAAGTGGACACGGCCGTTGCAGTCCCGTACGAGGAACTATTTGCGGTCATCGGACGAATTCCTCTCAGTGACTCCGCTTGGGCCGGATCGGCCGCAACGGTTCAGATACGGAAAATACACTTCAAAACCACAGTCTACAATGATGGTATTGCAACGAAACGCTTCTATCTTCGAACAATAAGGTCTTCAGGATGCTGCGCCTCTGCCGTTCTATTTTTTCCCGTGCCTTTTCCGCCGCCGTTCTCAGCCCGCACCTTGTGTTTTTGTCGGCTGCCGCGGCGCAGGTCCAGGTGCATCTGCTTCCCGCGCCGCGCGAGGCCCACTTCGGTACAACCGCGGATATTGGGACGAGGATCGTTGTTTTGGCGCCTGGGCGTGATCCGGAAGATGAATTTGCCGCCCGCGACCTGGAGCAAGCCGTTCAACAACTGACGCCGGCAGACCATCAGGCGGGCGACCGCGCTGCCGCTCCGGAGCTGCCCTACCGCGTGACACTTCTTCGCAGAGATTCGGCTGAGGCGAAGGCCGTGCTTGCACGTCAGAACCTTGCCTTCGATCCGGCCATGGAGTCGGAGGGCTACATTCTCGTCCTCGAACCGCGCGAGGCCTATATCGTGGGCGTTACGGGCGCGGGGGTCTTTTACGGCGTGCAGACATTCAAGCAGTTGTTGCCATTGCCGGGCGCTCCGCGCGTGCTTCCCACCGGAACCGTGCGTGACTGGCCGGCTATGCGGTACCGCGGCATCGACGACGATCTCTCGCGCGGACCATTTCCTACGCTCGATTTTCAGAAGCACCAGATTCGTGTCTTCGCTGCGTTCAAGATCAATATCTACTCGCCCTATTTTGAGCACACACTGCTCTATCCCGATCACCCGCTTCCGGCGCCGCCGGGCGGCGCCCTTACGCCCGCTGAAGCCGCGGAGCTGGTGGCCTATGCCCGTCAGTACCACGTCACCATCCTGCCCGAGCAGGAAGCCTTCGGCCATCTTCATCACGTGCTGAAGTATGAACTCTACCAGGATGTGGCTGAGACCCCGCATGGCCACGTTCTTGCGCCGGGACAGCCAGACACGCTGCCGCTGATCAAGGATTGGTTTACGCAGATCGCGCAGGAGTTTCCGTCGCCATTCATCCACATTGGTGCGGATGAGACCTGGGAACTCGGTACGGGACGCACACAGGAACCTGTACAGGCGCAGGGGTATGGCCCGGTCTACATGGCTTTCCTCAAACAGATTCACGACGAGCTGGCGCCGCTCAATCGCCGCCTGCTCTTCTGGGGCGATATCGGCGACGAGAATCCTGACGCTGTCCCGAACTTGCCCAAAGACATGATCGCAGTTCCCTGGGACTACTCACCGAGTACAGATTTCGACAAGCTGATCGAGCCCTTCGCGAAGGCCGGCATGGAGACCTGGGTGGCTCCCGGTGACGCGAACTGGAATGAGGTCTATCCGGTGGCGAAAAATGCGCTCTGGAATATTCAAGGGTTTATTCGCGAGGGACAGAAGCTGGGTTCGACCGGCGCTCTCACCACGGTCTGGAATGACGACGGAGAAGGTCTCTTCAACGTGGACTGGTACGGCGTGCTTTTTGGCGCAGTCGCTGCGTGGCAACCGGGCGAGAGTCCGATCGCCGACTATCAGGACGCCTACGGCCAGGTCTTTCATCTCGATCCGACTGGCAAAATCGACGTTGCCGAGAAAGAGCTGATGGCTTCCGAAGAGGCTCTGGGAAGCGCCGAAACCGGCCTGAATAGCGATACGCTGTTCTGGCTCGATCCGTGGAGCGCGAAGGGACAGGAGATTTCAGCCAAGCTTCTCCCGCAGGTTCACGATCTCCGCGACCATGCCGAGCAAGCTCTTGTTCTTCTTGCCCAGGTGCGGCAGGCAGTTCCCGGTCTTCGCGAATCCGATGCAGTGACGGCCATGGATCTGGGGGCGCGGCGGCTCGATCTGATCGGCTTGAAGTTCGAGCTTGCGCACGAGATCGCTACGGCGTATGCGCAGGCCCTTTCGCAGCAGCAGGACAAAACAAAGACTTCGGCGACCGGCCATCTGCTTGAAGAAATCAGCAGCAACAACGGCCGCTGCCAGGATTTGCGCGATGCTTTCTCGGCGATCAAAAGCGAGTACTCGCAGGTCTGGCTCAGCGAGAACCGTCCCTACTGGCTCAACAACGTTACAGTGCGCTATGACCTCGAAATTGAAAAGTGGCAGCGCCGCGGCGAACTCTTTGACCAGGCGAGCCGCGACTGGCAGAGCGGCAAAGGCTTGACCGCGCCAGCCTCTCTCGGCTTACCCGATTCAGCCGCGCACTGACCCGGCAGTCGCGGACTATTGGGCCGGCACGTTACCAATAGATAACCGGATGCAAGAATATTCGTTCCAGTTCCGTTCCGGTCGAGGCACACTAAATCCATGCTCGATCTGGGTGTCCGGCGGGATCAGCTTGCAGTGCTGCTCATCGACGATGACCTTGTCAGCCGCGAGGTGACTGCCACCGTTCTGACCATGAGCGGTTACACCGTTTATACGGCAGATCATGGCGCGGCCGCGCTCGAGATGCTCGCAGGTGGAAAGGTCGTGCCGGACCTGATCCTGATGGATGCGCAGATGCCTGGATTGAGCGGAACCGCGCTTATCGCGGAGCTCAGGATGCAAAGCCGCGCGCGCATCGTGGCCTTCAGCGGCAGCGATCCGCCGGCAGAGATCCGCACTGCTGCGGATGGGTTCATGCTCAAACCGTTGGATGTCGATGCCCTGCATGAATTGATCGAGCAGCATCCCGCCCCACCCTCCTCTCAGGATTCGCTTGTCTCCGACTCCGACGTTCAAGCCGTGGCCCCGGAGATTCTTGCCCAGCTCCGGCAACTCATGCCGGAACCAGCGGTCCACGAGATTTACCAGGCCGTCATCGCAGATCTCAATCGGCGTTCCGAGGCGCTGGCAGTGGCTATCGCCAAGGGAGATCGCGTGGAGATCCGCCGTCTTGGTCATGCGATCAAAGGCGGCTGCGCCATGGCCGGCGCCCTGCAGGCTGCTCGCCTGGGCGCTCTTCTTGAGGCCGTTCCACTCGACTCTGCAGGTAACCAATCGGATAACAGCGCCAGTTTGCTCAGTGATTTGCGTTCCGCCACCCAAGCTTTGCAGCGTATGCTGGATGCTGGATTGCCCGCCTGACCCACAGCTGGATGCCGTGGACCGGGCCCGACGGAGGCGAGCCGCTCAATGGAACGAAGCATTCGAATTCTTATTGCGGATGATCATCCGGTCGTCCGCATCGGTGTGCGGAATATGCTCTCAGAAGCAGACGGTTTTGAAGTCGTCGGTGAAGCGACCGATGGCGACGAAGCCATCACGCAGACCCTTGAACTCGCGCCCGACCTTCTTCTCCTCGACCTGCAGATGCCTCGCCTGCCGGGCCTCGAGGCGATGCGCGCGATCGTGAACGGCACCTCGACGGCAAAAATTCTGCTGCTGACTTCCACTATTACCACGCAACAGATCATCGAAGCGTTGCATATCGGCGCTCGTGGCATCGTGCTCAAAGACGCGCTCGCGAGCCATCTCCAGACCGCTATTCGCACCGTATACGCGGGCGACTACTGGATCGGAGGCAAGCGCGTCGTCAACCTTGTCTCCGCTCTCCACGATCTGATGCAGCAGGCGGCCGCCCCGCAGCGCAAGACCTACGGCCTGACGCCGCGGGAACTCGAAGTCGTCGGTTGCATCGTCGAAGGCTGCTCGAATCGTGACATCGCCAAGCAGTTCTCGCTCAGCGAAGAAACAGTCAAGCGTCATCTGTCGAATATCTTCGATAAAACCGGCGTTTCGACGCGCCTGGAGCTCGCCCTCTTCGCGATCGCGCACCATCTCGTCACGCCGCAATAGGCCGTTTGCCGCGAGTGCGACGAACCATGCTTCCACGAACCATGTTTCAAAGAGAAGGGCTCTTTTCGCGAGCCACGCCGCGCCTTGCCGATACTGCCTTGCCCAGCGCAGGCAGCGTGCCGCGCGGGAACTCCGTCGATTTGCGCACCACCAGCCGCGTGGGAATGAGCCACTCTTTCTGCGCGGCCTTCGGGTGATCGGGCTCGATGCCTGCCCGCAAGGCCTGCACGGCGGCGGTTGCGAGATCCTTGCACGACATCTGCACTGTCGTCAACGGAGGCAGCATGAACTGGGCAAGATGAATGTCGTCGAATCCCACGACAGAGATATCGCGGGGAATTTTGTGGGTGGTTTCATAGAGCCCGTGCAAAACGCCGATGGCGGTCATATCGTTGGAGCAAAGCACCGCGGTGGGCAGTTCCGGAAGAGCCACTAAGCGCTCGATCGCCGTCATTCCGCCCTCCATGGTGTGGTTGCCTTCGATGAGGTGCCTGGACGGCACCGGCAATCCCACTTCGCCCATCGATTTGCGGAAAGCGTCGCGGCGTGCCGCGGCTGAGCGCAGACGCAGAGGCCCGGTGATGAATGCGATCTGCCGGTGTCCGAGCGCGGCAAGATGCTGCACGGCCTCGCGAATTCCCTCGCTGTAGTTCACTTTCAGCACGCGGATATTCGGCAGCTCTGGTCCGGCGTCCACAAAAACAAGCGGAAACTCTCTTTCCACAAGTTTTGTCACGAGATCTTCTTCGATGCCGAAGGTCATGATAGCCACGCCGTCCACGCCGCGCTGCAACATCCTCCGGATAAGCGATTCGGTGCGCACGGGGTCATAGCTGGTTGATCCAATCATGACTTCGTAACCCTGCGCGACTGCGAGATTCTCGAACTCCTGTACGAGCTCCGGGAAAAACGGATTGGTGATCTCCGAGACAATCAATCCCAGGATGCGGCTGCGCCCGGAAACCAGCGCGCGCGCCTGCGTGTTGGGCACATAACCGACTTCGTCCACCGCCTTCCACACGCGCTTGGCGAGCTCCGGATCTACGGTTGATATCCGGTTCACTGCGCGCGACACGGTGGCGATCGAAACGCGCGCACGCCGCGCAACGTCGCGGATGCTTACGGCGGCACGCCGCCGGTTGGAACGGCCCTTCTTCGATGGACTCATAAGCACTCCGATTGTACGCTTTTCCTGCTGTTTCTCAGCCCGAAAATAACCCCCTGACGAAGCCGGAAGTGCCGGCCACGCGGCCTGTTGCAGGAGATGGCAACCGCTCCGTTCCTTTGATTTCTCCGCTTGCGCGTCGCGTTTATAGAAAGCGTTTCCCCATCCGGATGGCAATCCCCATCAAGTAATCCGATTTACAGATGATTTTGCCCGCCTCGGGCGACTTCAAGTCCATGGCGCACGAGGGCAGCAATGGCGATCCAGCTTTCTTCGGCGCCCCGGCGGCTGCCTGGCAGGTTCACGATGAGTGTCTTCCCCCTCAATCCGGCGACCCCGCGCGAGAGCCACGCGTACGGGTTTCCCTCCGCGCCTTTCGCGCGCATCGCCTCGGCAAGCCCGGGCGCTTCGCGCTCGATGACTTTGCGCGTCGCTTCCGGCGTGCAGTCCCGTGGACCGAGCCCCGTGCCGCCCACGGTCAACACCAGGTCTGCGCCGCCCATGCACAATTCTTTAAGTGCCGCAACAATCGCTTCTTCGTCATCCATGAGCAGCCTGCCGTGAATCTTTACGTCAGGCCATTGCTCCTTGAGCCGGGATATAACAGCCGGGCCTGCGGTATCCGTCATCAGGCCGCGGGAGCACCGGTCAGAGATCGTAAGAACAGCGAAGAACATGGGAATGATTTTACGGTCTTACTGCGCCGGCAGGACTTTGATGGTATGCATCCATGTTTCGACAAGTTTGGGCCAGCCCATGATCGGCAGATCGCGCGGACGCAGCCCGTAGCCATGGCCGCCCGCGGCATACACGTGCAGCTCTGCAGGAACTTTGGCATTCTTGAGAGCCAGAAAATACACCACCGCGTTTTCTACGTGCACCGGGTCATCTTCGGCCTGCAAGAGAAACGTGGGCGGCGTGTCTGCTGTGGGTTCAATGTCAGGATTCGGTGCAAATGCCTGCTCGGCCAGGGCGAGATAACCTGGATATAAGACGACCGCAAAATCAGGGCGGCAACTCAACCTGTCGGCATCGTCGACAGGCTTGTACAAGCGGCGCTCATAGTGATTGCTGAGGGCCGCCGCGAGATGCCCGCCTGCGGAAAATCCCAGCACGCCTATGCGGTTCGGATCGATACCCCATTCGGCGGCGTGCAGCCGCACCAGGCCCATCGCCCGCTGCGCATCTTCAAGCGCCGCGGGGCTCTTCGGATAAGGACCGGAATCCGGCACGCGATATTTAAGCAGAATGCAGTTGACGCCGATGGAATTCAGCCAATCGCATACCTCAGTGCCTTCCAGATCGATGGAGAGAATCTGGTACCCGCCCCCCGGAAACACGACAATTGCTGCGCCGGTGTTCTTGCCTTTGGGCGCATACACTGTGATCGTGGGTGTGGAAACGTTGCCCAGCCGTATGTAAGGCCTGCCGGCCATTGTCTTCGTCTTCGCCGCGTTCATGTCGACTTCGGGCGGCATGTTGGCCGGCTCACCCGGAGCCGCGCCAGGCCAGAGCGGCAGAGTTACGTAATCGGGAGGCGGCGACCAGGCCGGTCCCTGCGCCATAAGAGTTGTTGAGAGCGCCGCAACGGCTGCAATGGCCAGAAGCCCAGCTTTTTTCATGCGTGAAAATCTCCGGACAAAGCGTCGCTGCGATCATCGCATCCGGCTGCCGATTGCGCAAATACGCGGAAGCAACGTTGATCGTTCACGAAGTCCGCTGCAGTTGTTCCGCTGTCGGACAAGGCTATTTCAGGCCCGTTCTATACACCGCGCACCCTGATGCGTTACCCTTCTCGCGTGATGAGAAATGCTCGCAACATCCTTACACAATCGTTTGCATCATTCATCCTGATCTTTTTATTGCTTGTGTTTGGAAGCGCGCTTTGCCCTGCCATAGCCCAGGCTCCGGCGCCGGATTCACCGGAGATCGAGACCCAGGCACGCGCGATGCTTGCCAGGCTTACGCTCGAACAGAAGATCGAGTTGATCGGCGGCGTCGACAACATGTACACGCGCGCGCTGCCGTCTATCGGGCTGCCGAGCTTCAAAATGTCCGATGCGTCGGTCGGCGTGCGCACCTGGGGACCGGCCACGGCTTACGCCGGTGGTGTAGCGCTGGCCGCCACCTGGGACCCGAATCTGGCGCGTGAAATTGGCGAAAGCCTGGGCCGCGACGCCCGCGCCCGAGGCGTCAACTTTCTCCTCGGTCCGGGTGTCAACATCGCGCGCTCGCCGGTTGGCGGCCGGAACTTCGAATATCTCTCTGAAGACCCGTATCTGAACGCCACGCTTGCCGTTCCGTTTATCGAGGGCGTGCAGTCGCAGGGGGTCATCGCCACTGTGAAGCACTATGCGCTGAACAACGAGGAGTTCAACCGCCATAATGCCAGCGCTGACGTGGATGAGCGCACCATGCGCGAGATCTATTTGCCGGCCTTCGAGGCTGCGGTGACCAAGGGACATGTGGACGCGGTGATGAACTCCTATAACCTGGTTAACGGGGTTCACGCGACACAGAACGAGTTCCTCAACCTGAAGGTGCTCAAAGGCGATTGGGGCTTCAAGGGGATTCTCATGTCGGACTGGGACGCAACGTATGATGGCGTAGCCGCAGCCAACAATGGCCTCGACCTGGAGATGCCCAGCCCGAAGTTCATGAATGCCCGGAATCTGCTTCCCGCAGTGCAAAACGGTCAGGTAAAAGAATCCACGATGGACGACAAGGTGTTGCGCCTTCTCCGCACCGAACTGCGTTATGGATTTACGGCGCGCCCGCAATTCGATCCGGCAGATTCCACGTACTCGGTTGCCGATCGCGCCGTTGCGCTGCGGGGCGCGCTCGAGAGCATCACGCTGCTCAAGAACGAAGGGCACTTGTTGCCGCTCGATCCTGCGAAGATCAAGACGATTGCGATGATCGGCCCGGATGCGTGGCCGGCCGTTCCCGGCGGCGGGGGCTCATCCGAAGCAACGGCATTTGATCCGGTCAGCATGGTGACGGGCATTGGAAATTTTCTCGGGCCGAATGTGCACGTTCTTTATAGCCGCGGGTTGCCGGAGATGAACGACGTCTTCCGCGACACTCACTGGGACGGCGACGTAAGGGTGGAAACCTTCCCGAGCAACGACTTTACTGGCGCGCCGGAGACTGGTACGCGCCGCAATGTCGCCGATTGGCGGCCAAGCCAGTGGGAGCCTGCGCAGACAACGCCACGCAGCATCCGGTATACGGCAACCTTTCATGCAGGCGCAGCCGGCAAATATCTCCTGATTGCGGCTGCGGCTGGAGAAGACGCATTCAAGATCCTTGTAGATGGCAAGCAGGCGCTCGATCAGGTCCATGCGGAAGGCCAGGTGCCGAAGTACACCTCGCTCGATCTTGCCGCCGGCCAGGCGGTTCACGTCGAAGCCCGTTATCTGCCCTACGCTTCCGGCTCCCGCTTTGGCTTCGGGCTTGTCTATGAGCCGGATCTGGTCTCAGCAGATGCCAAGCAGTTTGCGTCATTGGCCGATGTGGTGGTTCTTTCCGTGGGTTTCAATGCAGCCAGTGAGGGGGAAGGCCACGACCGCACATTCACACTGCCTTGGGGGCAGGACGCACTCGCCGAAGCCATTGCCGCTGCCAATCCGCGCACCATCGTTGCGCTCACAGGCGGAGGCGGCATGGATGTGAGCCGCTGGCTCGACAAGGTTCCGGTCCTGCTGCACAGCTACTATCCCGGCCAGGAGGGCGGCGCCGCAGTCGCCGAAGTTCTCTTTGGCAGGCACGATCCGGAGGGCAAGCTGCCTGTCAGCTTTGACCGCAGTTGGGAGGACGATCCCTCCTATCGCTGGTATTACGGAGTTCCCGGCAAAGATACGACGTTGCGCACGATCGGCGAAAACGGCCTGCCCGCCGATTACACCATCCAGCACATCCAGTACGGAGACAAACTCATGGTTGGGTACCGCTATTGGACGACCACAGGCAAGCACCCGCTCTTTCCCTTTGGTTTCGGGCTGAGTTATACAACCTTTCAATTTGCCAATCTGCAGGCGCCCGCGACTGCGGCTCCCGGTTCTTCTGTTCCAGTAAGCTTCGATGTAACCAATACGGGCAGTGTCGAAGGAGCCGAGGTCGCGCAGCTTTACGTTTCAGATCCATCGGCGAAGGTGGACCGCCCCGAGCGCGAACTGAAGGGTTTCGAAAAGGTCCGGCTGAACCCCGGCGAGACGAAGCACGTAACGCTCGATCTCGATGCGCGTTCCTTCAGCTATTGGGATGAGTCCGCGCACCAGTGGACCATCGATCCGGGCAAGTTTGTGCTGCGGGTTGGCGATTCAAGCGAGAACACGCCGCTTACGGCAGATATTACGCTGCGATAGTTCCAGGTTACTCGTTGAGCGCGAGCAAATCTTTTCGGCGTTCGGGAACGACAGATTGTCCGGAAGGCGCTTGAATCTCGATTTTTGCTCGTCTTCCTCCTCCGAGATGCTCTTGAAGAGCAGCGCGTGTCCCTGAATGTGCACATGCGTTTCGGTGATCTGCCAGTCGTTCTTGCCGGTTTGTCTCCGCTCCACGTCGAAGGAACCGCCCGCCTTCAGATCGCCGAAAAAACCACCACCGAACTTTACGTCGCGAATCAGCCGTCCTTTCAGGCTCACGATACGATATTGGTCGTTATCGACAGCCATGTCGCCTTCCATGGCGGCAAAGACGCGCGATTCCCATGTGGGTGGACGAAAATTCGCGTCGGGCTTGAAGTGCAGGACGGTTGTGCTGCCCTGCGTGCCCGTTTTTGTCCAGATAAATGCGTGCGGCAACATGCTGAGCATCTCGGTGGCCTGGCGGTCATCGTGCTGCCCGCTTTTACGCTGCCTCGCCTGCGCGGACTGATTGTGGAGGAAGGCCTCCATTCTGTTTTGCTGGTCGGCTTTTGTCAGCTTTTGCCCATTGCTTTCGAGAACCCGGTGCAGATCGCCTCCGGATGTCTCGGCTACCCACTGCTTGACGTCGGAATTCGGCTTGCGATCCTCGTCAAAGTAGAGCCAGTGCGAGTGGTCGGCTGCATCCGCAGCCAACTCTGTTTGCACCGCTTTCTCGACAAGATCCCGCGCATTTTGCCCGTATGCGGATCCGCCGAGCGTGACCAGCAGCGCGCCCGCAAGAACCCGCGCCGTAGCGAGTATCATGCCCCCTCCGATTGACCGCTGAATTGGCTCAGCGCCAACTCGGACAAGAACTTAGATGCAATCTTGAAGAGGAGTGCAATCGCGGTTTCCGGAGGATATGCGCGCGGACGCCACCCTACTCGACTTTCAAAAAGTCAACATGAATTCGGGAACTGCTCTAATCTGGCATCGCGCTCAGGTTACACATTGCTTTGGCGCGTGGTCTCTGGTTGCCGTTCACCGCTGCTCGGCTTTGATTGTTTCACCACATACATAGCATCATCCGCCGCGCTCAAGAGGCTGTCTTTTGTCGTGCCATCTTCCGGATAAAGGGCGATGCCAATGCTGGCCGATCCGTGCACGATGTAACCGTCGCCTGCAAAGGGTTGCTCGAAGCAGCACTCGAGCCGCATGGCAATTTCTTCCATATCGGTGCGATGGTGGATGTCCGGCACCAGTATGGCGAACTCATCGCCGCCCAGCCGCGCAAAAATGTCGCAGGGGCGCAATTGCCGTTTCATGCGCACGGCAACCTCCTGCAAGTAAAGATCTCCGGCGCGGTGCCCATGAGCATCATTGACTTGCTTGAACTCATTCAGGTCGATATAGAACAATCCAAAGATTCCAGCCGATTGGCGCGCTGCCTGGATCAGGTTTTCAAAGTGCTTCTCAAACGAAAACCGATTCTGGATGTCGGTAAGCAGGTCAAACTCCGACCGGCGCACGAGATCGGAGTAGAGGTGTGCTGTCTCGATGGCCAGGGTCGCCAGGCTCGCGCCCATCGTGAGCGCCTCCAGTTCAATGGGGCTGGGTCTCGTATAGGAATCGAAGGCGGCGAAGATTGCACCGTGTGCCGGTCCGGAGCGCGCTGCAATCGGATACTCTGCAACGCGCAAAGACGCGTGCTTATGATCCAGCGGTCGATTTCCCAATCGCGCGCCATCTACAATCTGGCACCAGCAGGCGGCTCCATTTAATTTCACTGAGACCAGCTCTGTGATGCGCTCCAGAATCTCGGCGAGCGGCCGCGAATTGTTGATGTCCTCAAGAATCTTGCCCCGTCTCTGCTCCACGTAGGCCAATCCGGCAATCTGGCGGCGTACTCTACGCTCGACAAACCAGATCCTCGCACCCACGGCGAGAACCAAGAAGGTGAGCCAACCTACCAGCAAAGTGAGCCGGTGAACGGTAATCCAGGAGGGGGCAGCGAACAGTGCGATTGTGCGCGCCGCAGAGAAGGAAGAATGCGCGAGTGCGGCAGCCGGCGACCACGCCGGAGCGCCTGGGAACGCGCCCAGCACAATCCATGCCTGATGGATCGAGGCTTTCAATGTGCTCTCGCTCTGCAGTTCGCCCCCTTGACTTTCTCAGCCGCCGGTCAGGGCTCTGGCCGCATCGGCTTGGCATCCTTAGTGCAGCAAAGGACGGTGCTTGGACCGTCTCTCATGCGATGGCTCCCATTCCGCCAGCCGGGAATGCATCCAGACTGGCGGGATCTTCCGGAGCTCAAAACGCGCTAGGAAATGCAATCAAAAATTCAACTCGTCGTATATAACTATCGTACTCTCCCAAGCACGTGAATTCATAGCTCTTTTGGGGTACCATGAAACATTTTGTGCATCACAAAGCGGTTTGTGCACGTGCCGGACGCGTAAATTTGAAACATGTCGCCGCAGACCTGAAGTCAATTCGACACGCGCCGCTAGTAGAATCCATATATGGCTGAGAGCACAGATTTTCCAGCTCTTACCTCTCGGATGCCGTCTGGGGGTACGCAGTCGCTTCCGCCCCGGCGCATTCGCATTATCGGCGTGCCGCTGGACATGGGCGCCAGCCGGCGCGGTGTCGGCATGGGGCCCTCGGCGATGCGCGTGGCCGGCCTGGAAGCGCGGCTCGAGTCCCTTGGCCATCAGGTTATGGATGGGGGCAATATCCGTGTCGAGGAGGCGGAAACCCGAACTCCCGGCGATAAGAACGCCCATTATCTTGAAGAAATCGCGGAGACCTGCACCCGCACGGCAGAAGCCGTACTCGCCGCTCTTGAGGCGGAGACAACTCCCCTCATTTTGGGCGGGGATCACTCGCTCGCTGCCGGTTCCGTCTCCGGTGTAGCCGAGTTCTACCGCCGGCGCGGTCAGAGAATCGGCGTCATCTGGATCGATGCGCACGCCGACCTGAATACGCCGGAGACTTCACCCTCCGGAAACGTACACGGCATGCCTCTGGCTGCGCTCGTGGGCCTGGGGCCGAAGCGGCTCACGCATCTTCTTGGCTTCACGCCCAAGATCGCCCTCGAAAATACCGTTCTCGTTGGCGTTCGCGATATCGATGCCGCCGAGCGTGAAAACATTCGCCGCGCCGGCCTCACCGAGGTATACACGATGCGCGACATCGATGAGCGAGGCATGCGCGCCGTTATGGAAGAAGCACTGCGCACGGCCGGCCGTGGCACGGCGGGCTACCACGTTTCGCTCGATCTCGACTGGATCGATCCCGAAGACGCACCCGGCGTGGGCACGCCGGTCCGCGGCGGCGCAACGTATCGCGAAGCCCATCTCGCCATGGAGATCCTCGCCGACCATGGCGGACTGATAAGCTTCGAGATCGTCGAGGTAAATCCCGTCATCGACGAGCACAACCGCACCGCCGACCTGGCCGTCGAACTGGCCTGCTCGGCGTTTGGGAAAAAAATTCTTTAACATTTTTTGAAGGTCACCAGGACCCAGTCTGAGCGGTTCGATGAGAGAAAATAGACGGAGCATGGCGAAAAAACTTCGCGTAGGCATTTTGTTTGGCGGGCGCAGCGGCGAGCATGAGGTTTCGCTGCTTTCGGCTGCTTCCATTCTCAAAGCAATCGATCACGATAAATTCGATGTAACCCCGATCGGCATCACCAAGGAGGGCCGCTGGCTGGCGAGCGCCGATGCGCGCGGTCTGCTCGATGGCGATCAGAGCGCCGTCGCGCGCCGTCTGCGTGCTGGCGATCCTGAGGCTACGCCCGGCGCCAAGCTGTTGCACGAAGGGATCCCGACGCTTCTGGCGCCGGAGCCGCGTTCAACCACCGCCCTGAACCAAAGCCAGGGAAGATCCCTCGACGTGGTTTTTCCCGTCCTGCACGGTACTTTTGGCGAAGACGGCACCATCCAGGGCCTTTTTGAACTGGCCGGCATCGCATACGTGGGCTCCGGCGTGCTGGGCTCGGCAGCGGGCATGGACAAGGACGTGATGAAGCGCCTCTTTGCGCAGGCTGGGCTGCCCATCGTGAAACACATCACGATCCTTCGCAGCGACTGGGAAAAATCCCCGCGCAAGTCGATCGCGCGCATTGAAGACGCGCTCGATTATCCGATGTTTGTAAAGCCGGCGAACCTGGGCTCGTCCGTCGGAATCAGCAAGGCGCATGATCGAAAGGAACTCGGGCCCGCGCTGAGGCTTGCTGCCCGCTACGATCGTAAGCTGATCGTCGAGCAGGGCGTGGGAGGCAAAAAAGGCCGCGCGCGGGAGCTCGAAGTGGCTGTTCTCGGAAATGACGCGCCGCAGGCAAGTGTGGCCGGCGAGATCATCCCGGGCAAGGAGTTCTACGACTACGAAGCCAAGTATCTCTCGGAAGGTTCCGTTCCTGTCATTCCCGCTGAGTTGGCCCGCGCTGAAGCCAAGAAAATCCGCGAGATGGCTGTCGCTGCTTTTCGCGCCTGCGATCTCTCTGGCCTCGCCCGTGTGGATTTCCTTATGGAGCCTGGGGGCAAGCGCCGTATCTACCTGAACGAGGTAAACACGCTGCCCGGCTTCACGTGCATCAGTATGTATCCCAAGCTGTGGGAGGCGTCGGGGCTCAGCTATAAGGATCTCATCACACGGCTCATCGAGCTTGCTCTCGAACGGCAGGCCGAAAAAAAACGGACGGTGTACAGCAGGGAAGAGTAAAAGGGGGCTAGGTCTCTGACCGTTTGATGAAGTACTACCTCTGGGTGCCTCAGGTCTCGATAAGGTACAAATTCATGCGGTCGCGGACCTAGTGTCCTGAGTCTTAAATTCGCTCAACAAGACAGTGCTTGACTCACTTTTCAGCAACTTAGAGTTGGTCCAGTCGATACGGCCTAAGGAACAGGAACGCGCCCGACGGTGTCTAATCAATTGAAAAGCTGCAAGAGTTTGAAACGTGCATCAAGGCCTGGAGAACTTATCCTGAACCCGAGAGGTTGACCGATGACCTTGCTTGACGCTCCGAAGTTTGACGAAGCGCGCGCCCAGCGCCGTCAGCAGATTCTCGTCATTTTTTCGAGTCTTGTGGGCGTGCTCCTGGTGATCTGGTGGCTGGTGGCGGGCCGGCCCGTGGACTGGCCCTGGAACTGGGACGCGCACCTGTTTGGCCGGGCGGCCGTGAACCATTTTCTCGATGCCGTCGAGCGGAACGATCTTGCCGCCGCCTATGGCATCTGGACCCACGACAAGGACTGGCAGCAGCATCCGGCGCAACACAGCACTTACCCGTTCAGCCGCTTCCAAGAGGATTGGAGTCCAACGAGTCCCGATAACGAATACGGCGCGATCCATAGCCACAAGATTGCCGCTGCACGCATGTACGGCAACGTGCTGCTGGTGGCCGCGTTCATTAACGGCCGCAAGAGCGACGCGCTCAACCTGGATTACGACCCGAAGACAAAGACGCTGAGTTTCTCTCCGCCCGGAGTGCAGTTGTATCTGGGGCCGTAGGGACGATTGAATGCCGTAATTTCGTCAGACACTGCCTAAATCTAGTCGCCTGTTCGCTAGGCTCTACACGACCCGGACAACCTCTTACTCAACTTCTCGAGTGTGATCCGCCTCTGCTATCAACGCAAGGCCGTCAGGAGACGGCCAATCGTCGGCGGCGAGCAGGCGCGGTTCTGCAAGTGTCGGTTCGAGGGCAGCGAGTTCGTTGCTATCGTGTACCAGGCTGCCCAATTTGCGGGCGTGGAAAAATGCTCCTCCGCGTCCCTCCACCGCGCCTATGAATTTGTTGTAATGGCTCACAGCATTTCCCAGCGCCGTTCCCATCTTCTCGAAATATTCATGCGCATTGACCAGCTTGTTGTAGAGGTCCCGGCCTGCTTCTTGAATTGCCTTCGCGTCCTCCGCCACTTTTGACTGTTGCCAGCCGTACGCCACCGCTTTCAACAGCGCGATCAGCGTCGTTGGCGTTGCCATGACCACATTGGCCTGCGAACCGAACTCGATCAGCGACGGATCAGCCTCAAGGGCAGCGCTGAACAGCGCCTCGCTCGGCAAAAAACAGATGACGAACTCTGGCGTGTGATCGAACTGCTTCCAGTAAGCTTTACTGGATAAGTCGCGAAGATGCATCTTTACACGCTCAGCATGCGCGGTAAACCGCAAGGCCTGCACAGAAGGATCGGCGCTGTTCCCTCCGTCAAGAAACGCATCGAGCGGCGTCTTCGCGTCCACGATGATCGAGCGGCCGTTGGGTAATTGAATCATCATATCGGGACGCAACAGATTGTTGCCTCCATCGCGCGCGGAAATCTGTTCCGCAAAGGAACAGTACTGCACCATACCCGCGTACTCAACGCAGCGTTTGAGTTGCAGTTCTCCCCAATTCCCGCGCGTTTTGGGTGCGCGCAAGGCGGTAATCAACTGCGAAGTCTCGGTGCGCAGTGAACGCAGCGATTCGGGAATCTCCTTGCCGATGCCTTCCACAAGAGTCTTGATCTCCCCGTAGGCCGTCGCCCGGCTCTTCTCCATTTCGCGCGCCTGCGTGTCAAGACTGGCGAGCGCCTTGCCAAGTGGATCAAGCAGATTTTTGATCGCTTGCTCTTTCTCTACAAGCGATTGCTTTGCCTGGCTGCTCTGTGCGCCCAGTTTTTGCTCTGCAAGTTGCAGAAAGCTCTCGTTGTTATTACGAAGTGCTTTCGCGGCAAGGTCTGCGAATGCTCTATCAAGGCCCTCCTGCATGTGTGCGTATTTTTCTTCCTGGGCCTTTTCGCGTTCCTCGGCGCGCGCCATTTGTTCTCGTAGCTGCCGGTTGCATTCATCGCCAGCCGCTACCAGGCCCTCAAGCCGCTTCTTTTCGGCCTCAATATTGCCGATCTGGTCGAGCTGCGGTTTGGCCTCAGCGCGTGCCGACGCCTTGCCTGAACTCAGTCCAACCAGAAAACCAACGATCGCTGCGATCCCGATACCGATCCCCATTGCGGCGTAAATCATTGCCTTTCCCTCTTCGCCTAATGTACGCCTCACGCCTGTGCAATTCACACCTATTCGTTTCAATCCTTCGTCCTTCGTCCCTAGTCCCTGCTTTTCCAAGAATTTCCCCACAGCCGCTTGCCTTTACACCCCCCGCCCTGCCCGGTAGACTTGAAACTTCGGGGCCATGCGCCTCTTTTCGGGCGCGGTGGTTGTCGTTCCTTGTCTTGGGCCGGTATCGTAGGCAGCGGGGCGGGTCGTTTTTGGCTCTTGAAAATTTCTCAGGCGTGAATCAAAAGAGGAGAAGCGTGCATGGCCGTTGAAGAAAAGGTGAAGCAGATCATCGTCGAGCAGTTGCAGGTGGACGAAGCCGAAGTGACCCCCGGCGCCAGCTTCCAGGAAGACCTGGGCGCCGATTCGCTCGACGTGGTCGAGCTGGTGATGCAGTTCGAAGAGGCGTTTGATCTAGAGATCCCCGATGAGGACGCCGAGAAAATCAAAACCGTCAAAGACGCCATCGACTACATCGAAAAGAATGCGAAAGGCGGCAAGTAGGCTTTGACCCAGGTATCGACGCGTAGAGTCGTTGTCACCGGCCTGGGGTTGCTCTGCGGCGTGGGCAACACAGCTCCCGAGGTCTGGCGGCAGCTTGTGGCCGGGGCCAGCGGCATGGCTCCCATTCAGGGATTTGACACCACTGGCTTCCCGGTCACCTTTGCCGCCGAGGTCAAGAATTTCGATCCCCTGAACTTCGTTGACAAAAAAGAAGCGCGCAAGATGGGGCGCTTCATTCACTTCGCCTTTGCCGCTGCGCAGGAGGCAATGGCGCAGTCGGGCTTGAAGATCACGCCGGAGAATGCGGACCGCGTAGGCGTCTTCATCGGCTCCGGTATCGGCGGATTCGAGATCATCGAGCGCGAGCACGCCAACCTGATGAACGGCGGACCGCGCAAGCTCTCGCCGTTTTTCATCCCGGCCACCATCATCAACATGGCCGCCGGCCAGCTCAGCATCCGTTACGGCGCGAAGGGGCCGATTTCGGCCACGGCCACGGCCTGCGCCACTTCTGCCAACTCCATCGGCGACTCGGTGCGCATGATCCTGCACGGCGATGCGGACGCGATGATTGCCGGCGGATCAGAGGCTGCTGTCACGCCGCTCTCCGTGGGCGGCTTCGCGTCGATGCGCGCGCTTTCCACGCGCAACGACGAGCCCACGCGCGCCAGCCGTCCCTTTGACAAGGACCGCGATGGCTTTGTCATCGGCGAGGGCGCGGGCATCTTGATTCTTGAAGAGCTCGAATTCGCGCGGGCGCGCGGCGCGAAGATTCTGGCCGAGATCATCGGCTATGGCATGAGCGCCGACGCGTATCACATGACCGGCATCGCGCCGGAAGGAGCCGGTGCGCAGCGCAGCATGAGAGCCGCGCTCAAAGACGCGGGCATTGAGCCGGGCGAGGTAGGCTACATCAACGCCCATGCCACGTCCACGCCGGCTGGTGACGGCAATGAGTCGCGCGCAATTGAGGCAGTCTTCGGCGAACATGCGCTCAGCGGCACGCTCAAGATCTCCGGCACCAAGTCAATGACCGGCCACCTGCTCGGCGGCGCGGGAGGGTTAGAGGCTGGCATTACCGTGCTGGCTTTGCAAAACCAGGTGCTGCCCCCGACGACCAACCTCGACAATCCTGATCCCGAGTGCCGGCTCGATTATGTGCCGAGCCAGGCCATCGAGCACAACTTCGATGTGGCGCTGTCGAATTCGTTCGGCTTCGGCGGCATCAATGCCACGCTCATCATGCGGCGGTGGGTGGAATAATCAGCCCATCACCGCCGCACTGATCATGCCGATGAGCACCACAATCACCCACCATCCAAATACAGCGATGTAACCGGAACTGCGCTTGACGCCCGCCACGGTTGCAAGACCGATGCTGACCAGAACCAGCGTCCAGATGGTCACGGCATCCAAGGACGTGGCCAGCGCGTAGAGCGCCTTGTTTGTGTCTGTCGGATCGAGAAATGCGCCAATGTTCGTGGGCGCGAAGTTTTTCACATTAAATGATTCAGGCGCCATGCCCGCATAAATGACAACGATGCCGAGCAGCACCTTCACGAGGCTTGGCAACCATGCGTAGTAATACATGGCGAAGATGCTTCCATAGGTCGCCCTGCCGCCAAACATAAAATTGATCGTCCCCAACAGAACAAGAGAAAGCACGGCAACGATGATCAGCCCAATGGCGGGGCCGGCGGTAAAAACGCCTTTGGTAATCTTGAGCGAGATGTTATTGCTCATCTCGCGCTGCTCGGGGGTCGCTTGCGCCAGCCGCTCCTGCGCCTTGGGATTCCACCGGACTTGGTTGTCCACCACCTGCTGCAACCCGATCTTCTGATCGATAGCCACAAAGAGAATGTAGCCGACTACGGACAGAAGGATGAACGGCAGCCACCAGCTCCGGTTACCGCGCTTGATGTCCTCAAAGGTCTTCGAAGGCGCGGTGAAGGTATTCGCCAGGCGCTGCCACTGAGTAAGGCGGACAACCGTCTCCGGCGCGGATTGCACTTCCAGCTCGCTCATCGTTTCACCCCTGGTTTACACCTCTGGATTTCAAACAGGATACGTTCGCCCGCGATTGTACGCTGGGACCGCGTAAAGGGGCCAGTCGATTTTCGAACGTCTAGGCCGTATCGACATATGGACCAACTCTAAGTTGCTGAAAAATGAGTCAAGCACTGTCATCAAGCACTGTCATGTTGAGCGAAGTCCGCCGCGGCGGAGAGTCGAAACATCTGCGGTTCGTTTCCTGCCGCACGCATTCCATAGAAAACTTGCTGATTTTGCCCATGGGCTATCGGGCTCTGTGTCATACGGCCTAATCTGATCTTGATTCGAAATCTGTTAAACGCCCTGCGCAGAGACTACGGGGGTTTCGTCTGACTTGGTTTTCGTACCAGGATCTGCAGGAGCAGCAGGAGGGGTCTGCGCACGGGATGGCGTCGTCCGGCGCACGGCGTGCGCCGGCGCGTAGGTTTTATATACCGTGATATGGAAACACGCCTGGCGGAACTCCTCTTCCACATCGATCTTGCCTTCCGCTTCGAGCGCGAGCAGCCGCTGGCGCATCCAGCCCATCTCTTCGCGGGTCAATCCGCTTTTGGCAATGTCGATCGTAGCCCCGGTCATATGCGGGCTCACGATATCGCCCTCGGCCGGCGCGGCGTTGCCGTTCGTACGCATCAGCCGCCTTTGATAGGTCTCAGGCCGCACCGCGGAGCTCACTTCGAGAGGACGGTGAAAGACTGCATCGTGCGCAGCGGCCAGGTCGCTCAGGAAGCGCGCGGTCCACGGCCTGCAATAGCGATGGTTCGGCGGCAGGTTTTCATTCACCGTTAGGCTGGATGAGACCGGAACCGGAACCAGCAACCCATTGGCGATGCGCGCGGAGAGATCGTTCTCGTCCTCGATGCGTTCCAGCCCTTCGGCGGTGAGCTTTTCGTTCTGCCGTTCCAGAGATTCGAGCGAGCCGCGCAGCGGTGGCGGCATGGCTCCACGCGGAATATACAGCGATGCTTCTTCTGTCTCCGTGGCCGGCGCTGTAGAGCGATTCTCGGTCAAGTCTTCGGTGGTTTCGCTTTCTGTGCTGGCGTGATCTTCGCCGGTTTTCGGCGTTCCCGCAGCCTCCATCGCTTCGGAACCGGAGGCTTTCTCCTGTGACACGGAAGGCTCTGCCGCTACAGGTTCTGATTGTGAAGACATTCCATTCTCTTCCGGCCCATTCCCTTCCGGCTCGGTCCCTGTTGAGGGAGACCGGACAGGTTCCGCGGCTGGCTCATGGAAGTCTGCTGCCTGTGCAGGTTCAGATGTAGATTCGTGCATAGTTCTGTGCAGCGAGGCGCGCACCACGCGAGCGCGGCGGATGCGGGAGGCCGAGGCGTAGCGGGGATGCCGATACCGTACGGAGGAGTGAGACGGCCGGACGCTCGTCCGGGTGCTTGTGGCCCGTTCAGCCATCTCGCGCCGGATCTTCAGGCCGGCCGCACGGCCCACCTCTTCCGGCGTAGCCCGATGGGCACGTTTCGAAGCCTCCGGGCGATGCGCGGAGTGCGCAGTTG
Organism: Acidobacteriaceae bacterium; assembly: GCA_030037705.1. Lineage (GTDB taxonomy): Bacteria > Acidobacteriota > Terriglobia > Terriglobales > Acidobacteriaceae > Telmatobacter. The sequence goes on from JASHQE010000320.1 coordinate 22,337, forward strand.
AAGCTTTCCTATGCGCCTTTTCAACTGAAGTCTGTGCGCCGAGCGGATAAACCGCCAGCGCCGCCAGCAAAAAGACAAAAGTTACAGTCCGACACATGGGGGAAGGTGCGGACAACTCCAGAGCGTCTCCAGTGTAATCGATCTACGGCGGTTTCCAACGTGCCTAACCGGATTCCGATTCGTCTGATAATTAGACGCAAACTGCAGGCGAAAGTGGTGCGCGGGGTCTTGCAGGCCGGCGTATCGATAAGCTAACTCGCTGATTTATCGTTTGTTGCCTTTTCCAGCATGTAGGCGACCGCGGCCTCCAGCTCGGCCTCCGTCACGTCTTCCACTACCCCTGCGTCGCCGATGCCGTGTGGGAGCACGAATCTGCGGACTCCGCCGACATTTTTCTTGTCCCCTCCCGTGGCCGCCACAATCTTTTTGGCGCGCAGCTTGAGAGCCGGCAGCGGGCCATAGCGGTAAATCAGGCTCTCGAGCCGATCCATCTGGCTGGCGGTAATGGTTTCGCGCTGCCAACCTAACGCCAGCGCAGCCACCATGCCCCACGCTATCGCTTCACCGTGCAGCATGGCCTTGTAGCGCGTCACGGATTCGAGGGCGTGGCCTACCGTATGGCCGAAGTTGAGAATCATGCGCAGACCGCTCTCCCGCTCGTCCTTGTTGACTACATCGGCCTTCATGCGGATCGAGGCGGCAATCACCCGCTCCAGCGCCTTGAGATCACGGTCGAGCACCGCCTCCGCCTGCTCTTCGAGAAAGCGCAGCAGCGAGCGGTCGCGAATGATGCCAGCCTTGATGCTCTCCATCAGCCCGGCGCGCAGCTCGCGGCCCGGCAGCGTGCCGAGCACGCCGATATCGGCAAAGACGGCTCGAGGATGATGGAAATTGCCCACCAGATTCTTGCCTTCGGGCAGGTTCACCCCCACTTTGCCGCCTATGCTGGAATCCACCTGCGCCAGAAACGTGGTGGGCACCTGCACATACGGAATACCGCGCATGAAGATCGCGGCCACAAAACCGCCCACGTCGCCCACAATGCCGCCACCGAAGGCAATGAGCAGAGAACTGCGATCGCCGCCGGCGCGGATCATCTCGCGCGTAAGGCGCTCCACATGGGCCATGGTCTTGTGCTGCTCGCCCGGCGCAAGAAACAGAGTGACGGGCGGCTCCGGAAAGGAGTGAAGGAAGGTCTCGCTCCAAAGGGCCCAGATCTCCGGAGAAGTAAGGACAAAGACCCGCCGCGGCAGCCGGCCGGCCGATTTCTCTATACGGGGAACGAGCGTTTCCAGCAAGCCGCTGCCCGCAAAGACCTCATATTTTGCCGAGGGGGTATCAACGCGGATGGTTTGCACAGTGAATCAATCATAGAAGACTGCGCGCACAGCGGCCCGGTCTTCCAGCTTTCTTCGGTCAGCCGGAAAATCCGCCGCAGCCAGCCCCCTGGATCCGTGAGCAAATGTTGGCAGAATTATTACCTGCCGTAACGAATTGGTCAACAGATTTCTTGGAGATTGGTTGGGGATTTCTTGGCGCCCAATGACCCTCCAGGAACCCACCCCAGGAACCGGCCTAGGTTCAGCCCCAACCCGGCAGTGTCTCCGTTTGCATCTGTGCGCTGAAGACTCTCCAGGCGAGAGCTGCAAACAGAGACGCTACCGCTGGCTGGGATCGATCTCAGTTGTATCGCGATCCAGAGAGCAGCACGATCGCTCCCATCTTTTGGACCGACCAGATATGGAAATCCGGTTCGTACTGCGCCATGTATGCGATGGCCTCCAGCATCGAGCCCGCGGCGATGCGATGGGTGGTGGCAAGGGTCTTCTCCGCATCAAGATGGCCATCCGTCAGATGGCCGCGTTCGTTGCTGAACTCAAACAGGAACGCCTCGCAGGTGCCAGCCGGACCGGGCCGGAACTTGCCTGTTGAGGACTCTGCGTTGCCGGGCGCTTTATTCTTTCTGCCCATGGCTCGCCCTCCTGTCCTCCACAATCCCGTAGTTGCGGATCATCTCCAGCTCGTCGCCGCGCGATTCCATGTATTGGACGCGCAGACGAACACGCACACGAGGCAACAGGTCAAAGGCGAGAAGCGTGCCATCCGTAAAGCGTACTTGCAGCGACTGCCACTCCGGCGCGTCATCGACGTAGTTGATGTAGGCTACCGTCTTGCCTACGGCTTCGGTAAAG
>JASHQE010000321.1 GCA_030037705.1 Acidobacteriaceae bacterium
CGGCGCAGCAACAGCGAGATTTCGCGATAAGCCATCGCGTGCTTGGAGAGATCGTCGTACATCACCAGCGCGTGCTTGCCGTTGTCGCGGAAGAACTCGCCGAGCGCGGTTGCGGCGTACGGAGCGAGATAGAGCATGGGCGCGGGCTCCGATGCCGATGCCGCCACGATGATGGTGTGGCCCATCGCGCCGGCTTCTGTGAGCGTCTGCACTACCTGCGCAATCGACGAGCGCTTCTGTCCGATGGCGCAGTAGATGCAGATGAGGTCGTTCTTCGCGTTGTTGATGATAGTGTCGAGCAACACGGCGGTTTTGCCGGTCTGCCTATCTCCAATAATCAGCTCGCGCTGGCCCCGCCCGATCGGGATCATGGCGTCAATGGCCTTGAGGCCGGTGGCCATCGGCTCGCGGACGGGCTGGCGGTCGATGATGCCGGGCGCCAAGCGCTCCACGGGCAGCGTAGCCGTGGTGGCAATCGGCCCCTTGTCGTCAATCGGGATGCCCAGCGCATTCACGACGCGGCCGATCATCGCGTCGCCGACCGGCACCGAGAGAATCTTGCCGGTGCGCTTGACCTCTTCGCCCTCCTTGAGCTCGGTGAACTCGCCCAGCACCACGGCGCCTACCTGGTCTTCTTCGAGCGAAAGCGCCAGACCCGCGATACCGTGCGGAAAGCTGAGCAGCTCGCCGGCCATGACCTTGTCGAGCCCGTGCAGGCGCGCAATGCCGTCGCCGAGCGAGGTGATGGTCCCGACCTCGTCGACCTGGACCTTCGAATCATAATTTGCGATCTGCGCGCGAAGAAGCTGTGTAATTTCGTCTGCCTTGATCTGAGCCATTTTTCAGTGAACAGGGATCAGTAATCAGTGGTCAGTTCTCTGCCATCTGCTCTTGCCGATCTCCTGCCTCTCCTATCTCATTCCTAAATTTCGTTCAGAAACCAGAACACTTCCTCTTGAACGGGCACGGATCACTGTTCACGGATCACTGTCCACTCACTAGAGCTTCCTTTAACCGCTCCAGCCGGCCGCGCACCGAGCCGTCATACACTGTCGATCCGATACGGACGACCGTGCCGCCAAGGATGGATTTATCGAGTTTGAAGGTCGCGTCCACGCGTGAGCCGGCTAACTTCGCCACCTCGGCTGCCAGGTTGTTGCGCTCGTCCGTGCCCAATTCGCGCGCAGTGGTGATCTCTGCAGGGCGAATGCCCAACTGCTCCTGCAAAATCTTCCGGTAGGCCGCAGCCACTTCGCTCACATGGCCAATGCGGTCGTTATGGATGAGCACGGCGATGAGATTGCGCAGTTCCTTCTGGAGTTCCATCTTGGCGTTGAGCTTGTCCAGAATGGCGATCTTCTGCGCGTTGGGAACGGCCGGATTGACGAAGAACTCGCGCAACTCGCGGCTGCCGTTCCAGGTGGCCAGAAAGTCAGTCAACTGGCGGTCTATAGCGGCGGTATCGAGCTTAGCCGCGGTAACTACTTCGGCGAACGCCGTGGCGTAGCGGGAGACAAAGGCGGGCATGTTAGTTAATTCGCTCCTTTGCCTGTGCCGTTATGCACAACATCGCTGACAAACTCGGCGATCAGGGCGCGATCGGTATCCGGCGTCAGCACCATCTGCTTCTCGGCCTGCGCAATGGCCAGATCGGCGGCGAAGTGGCGCAATCCGCGCCGTGCCTGTGCTGCGGCCACGGTAATCTCCTGCTCGGCCGCGGCCACGATGCGCGCTCTCTCTTCTTCGATCATGGACTTGATGCGCTTCTCGTCCTCGCGGCTTTCTTGCTCCACCTGCGCGCGAAACTTCTGGATCTCCGCATCGAGTCCGGCGAGCTTGGCTTCCACGGCGCTCAAGCGCGTGTTGGCGTCGGCCGTAGCTTCGCGGGCCGTTTGGATGTCGTGATTCAACGTCTCCGCGCGCTGGCGCAACATGCGGGGCACGATGCGAACGATGGGGATGACGATGGCTAGAATGATGATGACGAAATTAATGCCTTCGAAGACCTTGGCCGTGACCTCTACGTCCATGCCCATCTTTTCACCGATTTTGGCGACTACGGGGGCGTGACGGAAGAGGTTCAGTTCTTTCTGCTCATCATTGGGCGTTGCCGGGGAGTCCTCATCAAAAGAATGTTTATGGTCGGCCTTCACGGTTGGCGCAGATTCCTGCGCGGCAGCGCGATGGGGCGCAGTCAACACCAAAGCGGCCACGAGCGCCAGGACAGCAGACCAGGAAAATCGGATGAAAAAACGCGGTTGGGACATGAAAAATCTCAACGGGAACCCCCGGCTGCCGTTGGCAGCACGGCGCGGACGGCCTGGCTGGCGAGATCGGCGGCTGCGGCCTGGATAGCCTGGTGCGCCACGGCAGCTTCGGCTTCGATTTCAGCTTTAGCTTGGCTTACCTTGCCTGCGGTGGCTTTGCGGGCGGTGTCCAGCGTGGCATCGCGCTCGGTGTTCCACTGTTTCATGCGCTGTTCGCGGAGCTTGTACGCGTCTGCACGGGCTTGGCGCAGCTTCTCCGCATACTCCGCTGTGCGCGCCTCGGCCCTTTCGATTGCCTTGCGGGCCTCTTCCATCGCGCCAACGGTCAGAGCGCGCCGTTTTTTCAGGGCCTCCGTGAGGGGTCCCTGCATCAGGAACTGGTAGGCCAGAACCAATCCGATAAACAGCACGGCGGTGGGTATGGCTCCGACCAGAAGGGCCCCGACTTGTTGGATGATCTGTTGCATGAGGGTGGGGATTCGCTCCGGCTTTCAGGTGAGGTTATTCCTCAAGTGGAACACACTGTTTGTATCAGGGGCGAAATACCCTCGTCAACGCGGCCGGACCCAATCTTACCGCGTACTGTGATAGCAGTCACAGGTGAGCGGATTTCTTCAAAAAAGAGCTTGATTTTGCTCGAAACAAGCCTAAACTAAAAATACCACCTAGACCCGGTCCAGGGTCCAGCGGGCAGCCGGTTTCGGGAAGACCTTCCACTCCCGATTCCGGAGGCCCGCTTCTTGCTTCTATGGGCAAAATTAGGGGGATGGACAAGGCGGCCATTCGTACAAACGCGGACGTTTTGTTTCTCTTGCACAACACTCTGGGAGCAGCCCCGGCCGGCCGCTCCGCTTACGGCTTCGGCAGCGCCGTCAGCAATCCCTTCGCCCGCAGCCAGTTCTCAAGAAGCGCAGGCCACTGATCGAGAGCGGGATCGCCTTTGCCCAGGCCGGTGCCGTGCGGACCGTTCGCGAAGACGTGCAGCTCGGAATCGACGCCTGCTTT
>JASHQE010000322.1 GCA_030037705.1 Acidobacteriaceae bacterium
TCATGCGCACAGGATAATGCGGGAGGATGCGCCAAGAATTTTTGCGAATTAAAGCATTGCAGCGCGTAGGATAGTTTCCGCAACAACCCACGCACTCTTTTTTTGAAAGGAGCTGGAAAATGGCGGATTTCGTGACCGCATTTCAATGGGCCATGAGGTCGGAGGATTCGCAGATGGCGTGTGCCGTGGTTCCAGACGCGACCCCGGCCGGCTGCACCGGACCGTGTTACGCCATCAGCGGCATCAACTCAGGCGCGTGGCCGGGCCAATATGCTGCCATTGCCGCTCTGCCGCAGGCGTCGCGTCCGGCCGCGGTGCAGGCTTTTTATCAGGCGCATTACTGGAACAACTGGTTCCAGCAGCTTGTCTCGGATGAGGTTGCCAAGCGCGTCTTCGATTTTTCCGTCAACGGCGGCGCGGGAACCGCGGTGAAGACGCTGCAGCAGGCGGTGAATGCGCTGGGCGGCAATCTCGTGGTCGATGGCGGCTGGGGGCCTGCGACCATGGCGGCCGCAAATGCAGCAGATCAGAACGCACTGGTGCAGGCATTTATCGCGGCGCGCGTGGCTCATTACCGGGCCATTGTGGCTGCCAATCCCGCCGACGTTCCATATTTGAACGCATGGATCGCACGGGCCCAAAACTGATTCCCGAGCGGCCCGGCTCCGGTGGCAATCCTGTTACCCTAGGGAAATCTCTGGTGTTACGTAAACCTGCCCATTGGTATACTGGATGATGTGATTACCTCTGTTCTCGAACCCATTGCAAGCCAAAGCGACGCAGAGACTTCCGCTCCACAAAAGCGAGTCTTGCTGCTCAAGCCGCGCGGCTTCTGCGCCGGTGTGGTGCGCGCCATCGATATCGTCAAGATTGCGCTGGAAACCTTCGGTGCGCCGATCTACGTACGCCGGGAGATCGTCCACAACCGTTACGTGGTGAATGAATTGGCGGAAAAGGGCGCAATTTTTGTTCATGAGATCGAAGAAGTGCCGGATGGCGAACGGGTCATCTATTCAGCCCACGGTGTTTCTCCGGCGGTGCGCGAGATGAGCAAGCAGCGCAACTTGAAGGTCATCGATGCGACCTGCCCACTGGTTACGAAGGTCCATATCGAGGCCGTGAAATTTGCCAAGCAGGGTTACTCGCTGGTGCTCATCGGCCACCGCGACCATGATGAGATCGAAGGCACGCTCGGCGAGGCTCCGGATGTAACGCAGGTAGTTTCGAACGTAGCCGAAGTAGAAGCCCTTCAAGTTCCCGATCCGAACCGGGTGGCGTATCTGACGCAGACCACGCTTTCGCTGGACGAGGCGCGCGATATTATTCACGCGCTCAAACTGAAGTTTCCGAATATCGCGGGGCCGCACTCGCAGGACATCTGCTACGCGACGGAGAACCGCCAGGTAGCGGTGCGCAACGTGGCGCACAATGCGGGATTGGTGCTGGTGGTGGGCTCTACGAACAGCTCGAACTCCAACCGGCTGGTTGAGGTATCCCGCAATCTGGGCACGATGGGTTATCTCATCGATAACTCGGATGCGATCGATCCGAAGTGGCTGGAAGGGGTAGCCAATGTGGCTGTTACGGCCGGGGCGTCGGCGCCTGAAGTTCTTGTCGAAGATGTGGTTAATTATTTGAGACAAAATGGCTTTTCGAGCGTCGAAGAGGTAGAGGTGATGCCGGAAAATGTGCGGTTCGGCCTCCCTCCTGAGATTGTGCAGGCCATCGGCGGCGCCGATGGGAGCGCTCCGGTACACCTACGGTGACGGAAATTCGGTTCACGCAAAAAGTAAGGAAACGGGCACGCGGAAACGGGGCGCGCCAGACAGCCGGAATCGGGAAGTTTTTGGACGATCCGGACAGGAATTGAGGCGTTTTCAGACCGCATGAGCTTAAAACAATCGAAGACGCAATCTGCAGCGCCGGAACTTGGCCGGCCTCGATTTGGCCGGATCGATGCGGATTTGGCCGACGTTGACGCGTCGATCGCCAACGCGCGCGATTGTCTTCTCTCCCGGCAATACCCGGAAGGCTACTGGTGTGGCGAACTTGAGGCCGACTCGATGCTCGAGGCCGACTACATCTTTTTGCACACGCTGCTTGAATCAGGCGATCAGGGCCGGTTACAGCGCGCCGTGACGGAGATGATGCGTTATCAGAATCCGGACGGAAGCTGGAGCCTCTATCCCGGCGGTCCGGGCAACATCTCGCTTTCGGTGAAGTGCTACTTTTCCGCAAAGTTGATGGGCATCAGCGCGGATGATCCGCGGCTTGCAATCTGCCGTGAGTGGATCCTGGCTCATGGCGGCGTGGTGGAGTGCAATACATTTACCAAGATGTATCTCTGCGCGCTGGGCCAGTACGATTATGATGCCGTCCCGGCGATTCCTCCGGAGATCGTCCTCTTTCCCAACTGGTTCTACTTCAATCTCTACGAGATTTCATCGTGGTCGCGCTCGATTCTTGTGCCGCTGGCGATTATCTATGCAAAGAAGCCGTTCAAGAAGATTCTGCCGGAGCAGGGAATCGACGAGTTGTTTGTGTGCGGGAGAGCCAATTCGAATCTTCGCCTGCGCATGGATCGCGAGGCGATCTTCTCATGGCGCAATTTCTTTCTTCTCGTGGACCGGATCATGCACTGGGCGGAGGCCGTACACATTCGCCCGCTGCGCAAGCTGGCTTTGAAGCGCGCGGAAAAGTGGATGCTCGAACGGCTGGAGATGACGGATGGGCTGGGCGCGATCTACCCGGCCATGCTCAATGCGATCATTGCGCTGCGCTGCCTGGGCTACTCCGAAGACGATCCGCAGGTCATCCGCGCGCGCGACGAATTCGAGAAGTTGGGCATCGAACAGCCGCCGACGGCGGAGATGCAGGAGCCGACCTTCCGTATGCAGCCCTGCGTTTCGCCGGTGTGGGACACGGCACAGGCCGTGTATGCGCTGGGCGAGGCCGGCGTGCCGCGCAATGATCCGCGCATGATCAAGGCAGCGGATTGGATTCTTTCGAAAGAAGTGCGTCACAAGGGCGATTGGGCGGTGAAGGTCCCCGGCACCGATCCGGGCGGATGGTACTTCGAGTTCAATAACGAGTTTTATCCCGACACGGACGATACGGGGCAGGTGCTGCTGGCGCTGAGCAAGGTGGATAATCCCCGCGAGCGCTACCAGCACCAGGTGACGCAGCGGGCGATCGATTGGATCTTCGCCATGCAATGCAGAAACGGCGGCTGGGGCAGCTTCGACAAAGATAATACGAAGATGATCTTCCAGTACATTCCGTTTGCGGACCACAATGCCATGCTCGATCCACCGACCGTGGACATCACAGGGCGCATTTTGGAAATGCTGGCCACCTACGGGTACACGCAAGAAGACAAGCGCGTGCAGAAGGCCGTCAAATTCATTTTGAGCGAGCAGGAGCCGGATGGAAGCTGGTTTGGACGCTGGGGCGTGAATTATCTGTACGGCACGTACCTGGTATTGCGGGGCCTCGATGCGATTGGGATGGACCGGCACGAGCCGCAGATTCAGCAGGCCGCCGAGTGGATTCGGATGGTGCAGAACGCCGATGGCGGATGGGGCGAGACCTGTGGCAGCTACGACGATCCGAATACGCGCGGCGTTGGGCCAAGCACGCCATCGCAGACGGCGTGGGCGCTGCTGGGCTTATCGGCGGCAGGCGATGACCGCTCGGATTCGATTGCCAAGGGCGTGCGCTGGCTGTTGACGAGGCAGAGGCCCGACGGCAGCTGGGATGAGTCGACAATTGAGGGCATGAGGCGGCAGGCGCTGTACACTGGTACAGGTTTCCCCCGCGTCTTTTATCTGGCGTACACGCTGTACCGCGATTATTTCCCGCTGCTGGCCCTGACCGGCTACAAGCGGGCCATGGAACGCGCCGCACTCGGCGCCGGAGGTTGATCCAAGGATGGCAGTTCCCATTTCGCAGATGTGGACGGTTGCCACGTACGTTCTCAAGAAGCGTTTCACAGGTGAAAAGCGTTATCCGCTGGTGCTTATGCTGGAACCGCTCTTCCGTTGCAACCTGGCCTGCGCCGGTTGCGGCAAGGTGCAGTATCCGCCGCATATTCTCAAAAAGCAGCTCACACCGGAAGAATGCTTCGCGGCCGTGGAAGAATGCGGCGCGCCGATGGTTTCGATTCCCGGCGGCGAGCCGCTCTTGCATCCGCAGATCGTGGAGATCGTGAATGGCCTCATTGCGCGCAAGAAGTACATCTACCTGTGCACGAATGCGCTCGAATTGAAGCGTCGGCTGCCGGAGTTTACGCCGTCGAAGTACTTGACGTTCTCGGTTCATCTCGATGGCCAGCGCGAGCACCACGATTTTTCAGTATGCCGCGAGGGCGGCTACGATCTCGCCGTGGAAGGCATTAAGGAGGCCGTGAAGCGCGGTTTCCGCGTCACCACGAATGCGACCTTCTTCGATGGTACTGATCCCAACGGTGTCCGCGCCTTCTTCGATGAGGTAATGGATATGGGCGTCGAAGGCATCGTGCTCTCGCCGGGCTATAGCTACGAGAAGGCGCCTGACCAGCACCGGTTCCTGGGTCGCGCCCGCGTGCGACGGCTCTTCCGCGCGATCCTGTCGAACCGCAAGAAGAGTTGGAAGTTCAACATGTCGCCGCTGTTCCTCGAGTTTCTGATGGGCGACCGCAAGTACGAGTGCACACCGTGGGGCTCGCCGGCCTACAACATCTTCGGATGGCAGAGGCCCTGCTATCTATTGCAGGACGGCTATGCCGAGACCTTCGCCGAGTTGATGAACTCGACCCGATGGGAGGACTACGGAGTAGCCAGCGGCAATCCCAAGTGCGCGAACTGCATGGTGAGCTGCGGCTACGAACCGAGCGCGGTGATCGATGGCTTCGGTTCGCTCAGGGGTTTCTGGGCGATGATTCGCGGCACGTTCAGCTCGTATCGCGACGAGCACGCGTTGAAGCTGCTCAACGAACCTGCGCCGCACGGGCCTTCCTCGCTCGTACAGCTCACGCATCAGGCGCGTGAGCTTGAGGAGACCCGCGCATGAGCGCCGAAGTGCTCAAATACACAATCGAGCAGGTCGAAGCTCTTGAACTTGCGCCCGGCACCGAGCACGAGGAGTTGGAAGGCTGGGTACCGGAGCTGGCGAGCGAAGACGAGTTGCGCGCGGCGCTCGAAAAGGCCTTTGATTATCGCGGCGACGTGACCATCACCCTCAGATCGGGCGAAAAGATCGAGGCGTACATCTTCAATCGCCACACGGGCGCCACGCTCGAAGACTCCTTTGTGCAATACTTCACTCCAAAAGCAGAAGAAAAGCGCAAGGTGAGTTATGCCGAGATTGCGCGGCTCGAATTCAGCGGCAAGGACCGCGCCGCCGGCAAGCATTGGGAAGACTGGGTGAAGGCTTACAACGAGCGCAAGGCAGCGGGCGAGACCCACATCGGGCTGCATCCGGAGAAGCTGGAGTAGGGATCGAGTGATCGGATGGTCAGGCAACGTTTCGAGTCGGTCTGCGTTGTCCGTCAAATCACATCAGAAGTTTCTCGAGTTCAGCCTTCAATGGTTCGAATTGACCAAGGAAGCTATCGATCATTGCGGGAAGAAACGTGTTTCTGTCGATCCGTTCGAATGCGAACGGATGATTCACTGTTGCTCCAATCAATCCCAAAAATGCGAGTTGTGCGCGTCCGTTTCCTTCGCGAAACGGGTGAATCGCGTTCAATACCCCGAGGAATCGAGTCGTCTCTTCCAGGAATTCGCTCCGGCTCTTTTCGGTAAATGCATCTCCACCGCGAATCGATTGGAAGAGAGCATCCATTTGCGCTGGTATGTATTCCGGATAACAGAATGCATTACCGCCCTTCGATGTGCGCACGGTCCGGTATTGTCCCGCCCACTCGTAAACGTCCTGAAAAAGATGGTGATGAATACTGCAGTAGTGGGTAGGATCGAATGCACCTTGCGGCAGAGGTTCTTCGGCGCGAAGTGTGAACACTTCAACCTCAAACCTTTCCAAAATTGCTGCGTCTCGGATGTCTAGTCGGTTTCGAAGAACGTGCGTGCCGGGATAGGCATAAGGATCGTCGAAAGCGTCGTAGCCCTCCGGAGTCATTCCCGGTTCCGCGATTGTTCGAATGCTTGAATCGTCTCTGCCCGCCGTTCTTCCGGCCGGCGGCCATTGGTTCGTTTCAGGCGCTCCACTCCCTCGGAATCGAGCTCCATTCCCTCGACAGCAGAAATGGCCGAGACTCTCTCGGGTACATTCCCGAGTACATAGAGGCCGAGCTTTCTTAAATTCTCATCGGTAAGATACACGTTTTGCAGGCTAAAAGCGTTTCCAGCAGTAAGAACTTGCTGCATTTCGCTGATGTGCTCGTCGTGGACATTGATCGAACGCAGACAGACCTTCAGGCTGTCCAGGGAATTAAACGTTACGTAGGGTGCCGCGCCGCCCGGCCCCTGCATATTGGCAACGGAGAACATAAAGCGCGGCCCTACAGGGGAGTGGCTTGGCACAATATGAATCCAAAAGTACATTTCAGACCCCCTGTAAACATTCTAAAAGATATCCTTTCCGTGTGGGTAATTTGCCGGGTGACACGCCTCTCGATCCACGCAAAGAGCGTGTTTAGAATAAGAACTGCGAATTCTCATATGAAAATCTTTCTTACCGGTGCGACGGGTTTTGTTGGTCATCATGTAGCGAAGGCTCTTGCCTCGGAAGGCGCTCAGCTTCGCCTCCTCATCCGCAAGACCAGCAATCTCAAAAATCTGGAAGGGATCGCGGGCGAGACGCACGTGGGCGATCTCGCCGAGCCCGAATCGCTGCGGCTTGGGCTCGCAGGCTGCGATGCGGTGGTGCACGTGGCTGCGGATTACCGGCTCTGGATTCCCGATCCGAAATCGATGTATCGCGCCAATGTGGATGGCACGCGCGAGCTGCTCCGGATGGCGCGCGAGGCCGGCGTGCCGCGGTTCGTCTACACGTCGAGCGTGGCTACCATGCACTTCCGCACGGACGGCATCGTGACCAACGAGGATACGCCGGTCTCGCTCGATGAAATGGTGGGCCACTACAAGCGGTCCAAATTTCTGGCGGAACAGGAAGCGATCAAGGCGGCTGAGGCGAGGCAGCAGGTGATGATTCTGAATCCGACCACGCCGATTGGGGCGAATGATGCCAAGCCCACGCCCACAGGCCGCATCTTCGTCGACTTCCTCAACCGCAAGTTTCCGGCGTATGTGGATACCGGGCTCAACCTCGTCGATGTTGCCGAGGTGGCGCGCACGCATGTCTCTGCGTTGACCATGGGACAACCGGGCCGGCGCTATATTCTTGGCGGCGAAAATCTTACGCTCAAGCAGATCCTCGACAAGATGTCCGCCATTACCGGCATTCCATCGCCGACGGTGAAGATTCCTTTTACCATTGCGGCGGCCTACGCGTTCTTTGAGGAGTGGATCACCGGCCGTATCCTGCGCAAGGAGCCACGGGCGACGCTCGAAGAGGTGCGCATGGGCCGCAAGAAGATGTTTGCTTCGAGCGCCCGGGCGCAGCAGGAACTTGGCTTTTGCATCGTTCCTGTTTATCCGGCGATGCGCGCCGCGATTGACTGGTTCCGCGCCAACGGCTACGCGCCGTCGAACGCATGATCCGCACGGCCATCATCGCTGCCATGCCAGGAGAGCTGAAGCCGCTCACTGGCAACTGGCACCATGAGAAACGCAACCGCATCGATCTCTGGCGTTGGCGTTTTGATCAGGGCGAGTGGGTTGCAGCCTGTGCTGGAGCGGGCCAGAATGCGGCGACGCGTGCACTGGCTGAAGTCGAAAAGGATGGGCCGGTAGCCTTAGCTCTTTCCGTCGGTTGGGCGGGGGCTTTGAGCGACTCTTATTTGTGTGGACGGGCGTACCGCGTCTCCGGGGTGGTCGACACATTAACCGGCGAGCGGTTCCGTACAGCGCCAGCCCCGGCTGATCTCTGGCTTGCAACCAGCCCCAAGGTCGCTGATGCCGCCGAGAAGCAGCGGCTCGCCGCAGCCTATCATGCAGGTCTCGTGGACATGGAAGCGGCGGCTATTGCTCGGCTGGCTGCGATGCGCGGCATTGGGTTTCACTGCATCAAGGGTGTGAGCGACGGCTTTGGCGACCGACTGCCCGATTTCAATCGCTTTCTCACCCGCGAAGGTCAGTTCCAAACCCTCCGCTTTACTATTTTTGCGCTCTTTCACCCAGGGTACTGGCCGGCACTCAAGCAAATGGGCGAAAATAGTAAGAAGGCCTCGCAGAGCATTGCGGAGTCTGTGCTTGATCTTCTCGATCCTCAGGAAACCATCAGGAAACGGAATGGCTACCCAGACCACAGGCGCTGAAACCGTTGTTGGAACGATTGTCGAATCCCGTATCCCTTCGACGATGCGGGCGGCCGTGTATCGCGGCATCAATGACATGCGCATCGAGACTGTCCCGGTGCCGCGCATTGGCGCGGGTGAGCTACTAATCAAGATTGCCACCTGCGGCATCTGCGGGACCGATCTCAAGAAGATCCACATGGGCTCGCACTCGGCGCCGCGCATCTTCGGACATGAGATGGCGGGAACAGTGGCTGATGTGGGCGCAGGCGTGAAGGGTTTTAAAGTTGGCGACCGCGTCATGAGCTTCCACCATGTGCCGTGCGGTGAGTGTTATTACTGCCGCAAGCAGACCCCGGCGCAGTGCCCGCTCTACAAGCGGACCGGCGCGACGGCGGGCTTTGAGCCCTCGGGCGGAGGCTTTGCTGAATACATTCGCGTGATGGATTTCATCGTGGCGAATCGCGGCGTGGTGCATATTCCGGACGATGTGCCCTTCGAGCAGGCCGCCTTTGTCGAGCCGTTGAATACGGTGCTCAAGGGAACGAAGCTGCTCAATCTCGTTCCGGATGATACGGTGCTGGTGATCGGCCAGGGGCCGATCGGGCTGATGCACGCCGCGCTGGCACGCCGCGCGGGCGCGCGGGTGCTTACCTCGGATCTTTTTCCGGAGCGTCACGCGATTGCAGCGCGGTTCGGTCTTACCAATCCCATCCACGCTGCAACAGAAAACGTGGTTGAGCTTGTGCTGGCTGAAACGGAAGGCCGCGGCGCGGACGCCGTGATCCTGGCCGTTGGCGGCAATGCGCTTATCCGCACAGCGATGGATGCGGCGCGGCCTGGCGGCAAGGTGATGCTATTTGCGCAGACGCAGCACGGCGAAGCGACGATTGACCCTGCGGCCGTTTGTGTGGACGAAAAGACTCTGCTTGGCTCATACTCTTCTTCGTTCCCGATTCTCGATGAAGTGACTTAGCTGGTCTTTTCGGGCTACCGCAACGGTTTCGATCTGACGCAGTTGATTTCCCACCGCTTTCCGCTCGAAGAAGCCGCCGAGGCTATTGAGATCGCATCAAACCCGCAGGCCACCTCCATGAAGATTATGTTGGAGCCGGTACCTGGTGCAGGAATAAAGTAGGAGCGTTCCGATGGCAGGCACAGTCAAAAACGTGATCAAGCGCGGCCGCAGCACAGTCGAAACCGCGATCGAGCACGGCCGTGCTACCGTCGAAACGGCTATCGAACACGGTCGCGCCACGGTTGAGACTGCGATCATACATGGCCGCGCGACTGTCGAGACCGCCATCCATCATGGTCGTGCGACGGTTGAGACTGCAATCGTGCATGGCCGCGCGACTGTTGAGACCGCAATCGAGCACGGCCGCGCCACCATGAAGGCCGCCATCCTCCACGGTCGCGAAGACGTCCGTATCGAAAGTGTTCCGGTTCCCATGGCCCGGACCGGTGAATTGATTGTTCGCGTGGGTGCGGCGTTG
Source organism: Acidobacteriaceae bacterium (assembly GCA_030037705.1). GTDB lineage: Bacteria > Acidobacteriota > Terriglobia > Terriglobales > Acidobacteriaceae > Telmatobacter. The sequence continues at coordinate 9,853 of JASHQE010000322.1, forward strand.
ACCTGTGGAACCGATCTGAAGGTTTTTCGCCGCGGTTATCATGCACGCATGATCGTTCCGCCTGCTCTGTTCGGTCATGAGCTAGCCGGAACGGTGGTAGAAGCCGGCGAGGGCGTTACGGAGTTTGCTCCCGGTGACCGCGTGGTCGCGCTCAACTCCGCCCCGTGCGGGCAATGCTACTTCTGCGAACGCGGCCAGGAAAATCTCTGCGACGACCTGCTCTTCAACAATGGCGCTTATGCCGAGTTCATCCGCATTCCGGCGCGCATTGTGGCCAAGAATACGCTGCGCGTGCCGGAGCATGTGCCGCTGGAGCACGCCGCGCTCACCGAGCCGCTGGCCTGCGCCGTACATGGATTCGAGGATTCGCGCCCGCGCAAAGGCGACATCGTGGCAGTGATCGGCGGCGGGCCTCTGGGGTTGATGATTCTGCATGTTGCCGCGCTTGCCGGCTACGAGGTGATCGCTCTCGTTAAACACGAGGGCCAGGTGGACGCAGCACGCCAATTGGGCGCCGCGCACGTGGTCAAGACCTCAAGCATTCGCAAGGCGATTCGCGAAACGCGGGCACTTACGCCCGAGGACCGCGGCGTCGATATCGCGATTGAAGCTGTAGGCGTTCCCGAGGCGTGGCAGGAGGCGGTGGAGTTGGTGCGCAAAGGCGGCACGGTCAACTTCTTCGGCGGATGCGCGGCGAATACGCACGTTACGCTCGATACGAATCGCATTCACTATAGCGACATTACGTTGCGGGCGACGTTCCATCACACTCCGGCCATCTGCCGTAAGGCGCTCGAGATCATTGCCGGCGGCCGTTTTCAGGCGGGAGCGTTCATTACCGGCCATGCGCACCTCTATGAACTCAATCGCGTCTTTGAGAAGCTGATGAATCGCTCAACCGAGATCAAGACTGCTATTGTTCCTTAAGGTTGAATCATGAGTGCGGCAACGGATCCTACAGCAAAGATGCTCGGAGAAAATGAGTTGCTTGCCCGCGGCTGGGCTGCGCTTCCTCCCGAGTATCGCATTCCTGAGATTGCGCCCACGCTCGAAGAAGCGCGTGCTTACTGCCGCCGGCTTGCCGAGTCGCACTACGAGAATTTTCATGTTGTTTCACGGTTTCTGCCCAAAGCATTGCGTCCTCATTTCCATTCCATCTACGCCTATTGCCGCATCTCGGACGATCTCGGCGATGAAGTCGGCGACTGCGCCGCGGCTCTAGCGCTTCTGGATTTGTGGGGCAACGAACTGGATGCCTGCTATGCAGGCCGCGCACGGCATCCGGTGTTTGTGGCGCTCCACGAAACGATTCACGCGTGTTCGATTCCCAAGGAGCCGTTTGCCGATCTGCTGACCGCATTTCGCCAGGATCAGACGGTGACCCGCTACGAGACGATGCAGGATGTGCTGGGTTATTGTCGCTACTCGGCCAATCCGGTAGGCCGTTTGGTACTTCATGCGTGCGGCGAAGTGAACGACGAAAACTTCCGGCTCTCGGACGCGACCTGCACCGCGCTGCAGCTCGCCAACTTCTGGCAGGATGTGCGTGTCGATTTTGCGAAAGGCCGTGTCTATCTGCCGCAGGCTGACATGCGCCGGTTTGGCGTGAGCGACGAGACAATTGCGAAAAGGATTGCTACGCCTGAGTTTCGCGCGCTATTGCGTCACGAGGTTGAGCTTGCGCGCCATCTGTTTGAGGACGGCCTGCCGTTGATCCAGAGAGTCAACCGCGATCTCGCCGTCGATCTCGATCTCTTCAGCCGCGGTGGCCTTGAAATTCTTCGCGCCATCGAGCGCCAGGATTACGACGTGCTGAGCGCCCGGCCGTCGCTCTCGAAGCGTTCAAAGCTCGCGCTGGCGCTGCGCGCGATCGGCGGCAAGGCGCTGCCGTTTCTCCGGCTCGGCGCACGAACCACAGGGAAGGCGGCTTGACGCACGACGATTCATTGGCCGAGAGCTACGCCGTCTGCCGGGGTATTGCCAAGAGGGAAGCGAAGAACTTCTATTACGCTTTCATTGCGCTCGCTCCGGCGCGGCGCAACGCCATCTGCGCCATCTACGCGTTCATGCGCCAGGCTGACGATCTGGCCGACGATGAAACGCTGTCCCGCGAGGAGCGCAGGCGGCGTCTCGATGCATGGCTCGCCGACTGGCGCGGCGTCTGCCACGGCGGCGACTCGTCGAATCCTGTTTTTCTTGCGGTGCGCGATGCAGTGGAGCGCTTCCACATCCCGCTCAATCTGCTGGACGATCTGGTGGCCGGCGTGACCATGGATCTGAAGCATGAAACAAGCGATGCGCCAGATACCTATGTAACCTTTGCCGATCTTTATCGCTACTGCTATCTCGTCGCCTCGGTCGTCGGCCTCGTTTGCATCCGCATCTTCGGCTATACGAACCCGGATGCGGAGACGCTTGCCGAGGAGACAGGGATTGCGTTTCAGTTAACAAATATTCTGCGCGATATAGCGGAGGACGCTGCGCGCAATCGCGTCTATTTGCCACTGGACGAGCTTGCCGTGCAGGGCGTACCGCTCGAATCGTTGCTTCATCGTGCTCCGAGTGCGCCGCCTGCAACAAACGAGCGCGCACTGCTCGCCTCGATGGCCGGGCGCGCAGAGAACTACTATCAGTCGGCCGTGAAGCTGCTGCCGCTTATCGATCGCGACAGCCGGCCGGCGTTGTGGGTGCTGGTGTCGATCTACCATGCGTTGCTGAAGCGCATCGAGCGCGCCGGTTACGATGTGTTTACGCGGCGGGCCAGCGTGCCGACGTGGCAGAAGATGAGCATCCTCGCATGGGGCCTTTTGAAGATGGGGCTAGTCCGGCTTTCAAGCAGATAACGAGTGCCAGATAACGAGTGTTCGACGATTTGCAATCCATTTCTCAAAAGACGGTGACCGTCGTCGGCGGCGGCGTGGCAGGCATGAGCGCGGCCTGCGCGCTGGCCGCGGCGGGCTTTCGTGTGCAGCTTGTCGAGCGGCGCAGTTATCTAGGCGGACGCGCGAGCTCGTATCTGCATCCGGGAGTGAACGAAGTTATCGACAACTGCCAGCATGTGCTCTTTGGCTGCTGCACGAATCTTATTGGGTTTTACACGCGCATCGGTGTGGCGGATCGAATCAAGTGGACCAACGAGATGACGATGATTGAGCCAGGCGGGCGGCGATCGCTGCTGGGGCCGACGACATGGCTACCTGCGCCGCTGCACGGCTTGCCGCATCTGCTTCGGGCCCATGCCTTCACCCGCGCAGACAAGATCTCTCTGGCGCGCGCATTTTGCGACCTGCTGCGGCCGGTTGCGCAGAACTCGCGGGAGACGCTGGCGGAGTGGCTCGTGCGCCATAGGCAGAGTTCCGGCGCGATCGAGCGCTTCTGGAAGCTGGTGATTGCGAGCGCGCTCAATGCAGAGATCGATACCATTGCCGTGCCTTATGCGGCCAAGGTGATTCGCGAGCTGTTCATGAACTCGGCGCACGCGGGAAGCATGGGCATCAACACCGTGCCATTGAGCGAGTTGTATGCGGGCGTGCCGGCGCTGCTGGCAAAGAGCAGAGGTTCGGTTCACTTGAACAGCAATGTCGAGACCGCGGAGTGGGATGAAGAGACATCGAGCTGGTCGGTGGCGATAAAGGATGGGGCGACAAAGGACGGTGCGGTGGTGTCTGACTATCTCGTGCTGGCGGTGCCCTTCGAGGCAACGGGCAAGCTGATTGCGAAGATGCCGCCCGCCGAGGGCGTCGATGCGCTGCTGGATAAAATCGAACACCACACGCATTGGCCCATCTGCAGCGCGCATCTCTGGTTTGATCGCGAGATTACCGAGCTCGAACACGCGGTATTGCTCGACCGCGAGATTCACTGGCTCTTCAATCGCAGCAAGTTGCAGCCATGGCGCCGACAGGAGGGGAGCTACATCGAGATCGAAGTAAGCGCTTCGCGCATCTTTGCAGCGCGCAGACGCAACGAGGCCATCGAACTCACACTCAAGGAACTCGCGGAGTTCTTTCCCACAGTTGCCGAGGCAAAGCTGGTGAAAGCCGCGCTGGTGAAAGAGGTGCGCGCGACCTTCGGAGTGCCACCAGGCATCGACAACTTCCGGCCGGACGCGCAGTCCTCGCCCTGGCCGAATTGCTTTTTTGCCGGGGATTGGACAGCGACGGGCTGGCCTTCGACGATGGAGAGCGCTGCGCGGTCCGGGCATTTGGCGGCAGAGGCGATTTGCGCGGAGATTGGCGCGGAGCAGAAATTTCTTGAGCCGGATTTGAAGCCGCGTGGATTCATGCGCTTCGTGAAGCAAGGGCTAGAGCAGTTCCCGAATGAATGTTGACTTTTTAAAAGTCGCGTAGGGTGGCGTCCGCCGCGGCGGACGCCACTGGGCGGGCGTGGTTTCCGACTACACCCATTCGGGAACTGATATAGGGACTAGGAGCTAACTGCTCTAATCCCGCTTGCGGCGCTGGTGGGTGGAGGGGATATTCATGTCTTCGCGGTATTTGGCGACGGTGCGGCGGGTGAGCTGGATGCCCTGCGATTGCAGTAGCGCGGCGAGCTGATCGTCAGTGAGCGGGCGGCGCGGATCTTCTTCCTCGATCAGCTTGCGGACTTTGCGCTTCAAGACGAGCAGCGGCGTGTCGGCCCCTTCGGGACCGTTTGCGCCTTCACTGAAGAAAAATCTCAGCTCGAGCACGCCCTGCGGCGTATGAGCGTACTTATTGGCCACGGCGCGGCTCACGGTGGAAGGATGCACGCCGATCTCTTCGGCCACTTCCTTGATCATCATGGGGCGCAGGGACTCGACGCCGTGCTCGAGAAAATCCTGCTGGCGGCGGACGATCACTTCGCAGGTACGCAAGATCGTGCTCTTGCGCTGGGCGATGTTGCGCATGAGCTGCATGGCGGAGCGGAAGCGCTCCTTGACGTAATCTTTGACTTCCTTGTCGGTATTTTGCGAAACCAGCATACGGCGGTAGCGCTGGCTGAGGCGCAGGCTGGGCAGGTCTTCTTCGTTCATCGAGACGGTCCACTCGCCGCCGCGCTTGACGAAGACCACATCGGGCTCAATGAGCCGGGTCTGCTCGCGGTTGTAAAGCAGACCGGGGCGCGGATCGAGGGTGCGGATGAACTCGATGCCCGCGTGGGCCTCTTCGGGCGTAATCTGCGCGGCGCGGGCGAGGTCCTTCACGTCACGCTTTTGCAGCAGGTGCAAGTGGTGGTCCACGATGAGCGCCGCAACTTTCATGCTGCGCCGCCGCTGTTCCAGTTCCGCTTCGGCCTCGGCGCGGAGACTGAGGTGGGGGTCGGCTCCGTCGGCCGTCGAGCGCTTCGCGTACAAATGGTCCAACTCATGCTGTTGGGCTGTGATCTGCAGCAAGAGGCACTCGCGTAAATCGCGCGCCGCCACTCCGGCAGGATCAAGCCCCTGCACCAAGTCGATAGCGTTACGGACGAGAGAGAGCGCGGCAGTGATCTCCGGCGTAAGGTCGCTTTCGCTCGTAAACGACACAGGAACCGGGGCTAAGGCCGCAGCCAGTTCTTCGTCGGTTGCCGCTAGGTAACCTTCCTGGTCAAGATTGCCGATGATCAACTCGGCCGCGGCGTAGAGCCTGGGTTCGAGGCTCAGAGCTCCCAACTGCCACGCCAGGTGATCGGAGAGAGTGGTAGGCTGGGAGAGAAAGTTTTCAAACGAGGGCTTCTCGCTCTCTTCATACTCAGGCTGTGTGCGATAGCCGGGGTCGAGATATTCCTGAAAGTACGATCCAAAGTCGATTTCGTTGAATACATCCTGAGGCGGGGCCGCCGCTTCCTCAACGCTGCGCTCCATGCGCTCCTCACGCCCTGCGATCTCATCCAGCATCGGAACTGATTCGTCAATCTCTTCCAGGACGGGGTTTTCCACCATCTCGGCATCGATCATCTCCTTCAGTTCGAGCTTGTTCAGGGCCAGAACACTCACCATCTGCATCAAGCCCGGTGTGAGCACCTGACGTTGCGCGACTTTGAGGTTCAGTTTCGGTTGCAACAGCGCCATAAATGGAATTCGTTCCCCGTTTCGACCTAGAGCGAGTGTAGCCGTGTGAAAAAAGCTTAAAGCGTATTATGTACTACTTCCAATCACTCGTTCCGGTCACTTGTTCCGGATTGGGCAACGATCCATTTAGGAATCTGTGCCTGGAATCTTTACCCGATCTCCGGCCCTTTGCGCATCGTACTCCGTAAACGGCAAACTTGGCACGGGTCCTCATCCCAGGGAGAATCCCTCGCCCAAGTAGACGCGCCGCACTTCCATGTCGTTGCCCAATTCGTGTGGCGTGCCGGAACGAAAGATCTTTCCTTCTGCAATAATGTACGCCCGATCGGTGACGCTGAGTGTTTCACGGACGTTATGATCGGTGATCAGAACGCCGATTCCGCTGGCTTTCAGATCGAAGATGATCTTTTGCAATTCCAGCACGGCAATCGGATCAATGCCGCTGAAGGGCTCGTCGAGCAGGATAAATTTGGGCTGAATGCAGAGAGCGCGTGCGATCTCCACACGGCGCCGCTCGCCGCCCGAAAGCGCATAGCCGCGCGTGGTGCGGATATGGCCGAGATTGAGTTGGTTGATGAGCCGATCAGCGCGTGTGCGCCGTTCGCGATTATTGAGCGGCTGCGCCTCGAGCACCGCCAGAATGTTTTCTTCCACCGTGAGCTTGCGGAAGACGGAAGGCTCCTGGGGCAGATAGCTGATGCCGAAGCTGCGCGCGCGCAGATACATGGGGACGCGCGTGATCTCCGTCGAGTCGACCAGGACGCGGCCCGTTTCCGGCTGGACGAGGCCAACAATCATATAGAAGCTCGTGGTTTTGCCGGCGCCGTTCGGCCCCAGCAGCCCCACCACTTCACCGCGGGAGATGTGCAGATTGACTCCACGGACAACCTGCCGTCCCTTATAGCTCTTGCCGATTCCCTCGGCAACCAGTGTCTCCATTCAAGTCCTAAATGCGCCTTACTTCGACCGGATCAGGAATGCACGTAATCCAATTCCTAATTCGGTTTCGGCGCCGTCGTCTCGGTTCGGGTCTCCTGTGCGCCGCCTTCGATACTGACGCTATCATCGCGGCTATCGAAAATCAAAGCCTCGCCGGTTACGCTGCCCCGTTCGGGGTCCGTCATTTTGGGCAGAGCAGCCGGGGTTCCGGTGAGCCGGTATTTGCTGTCGGAGCCGGTATAGACCAACTGTTCGCCGGTGCCGCGCCGGCCCTGCGAACTGACCATCACATGCCCAGTGGCCGTCATCTGCTCGACCTGAGCCTGGCCGGTGGCGTGGCTTGCTGCCGGCGTCAGTTGCAGTTCTACTGTGTTTGAACTCGAGGTCGCGTTCCCCGTTTCGGCTGTGACAGTACCCAGAATCCCCGCCTGCATGATGGCCTTGCGCTCGACATCGGAATACCAGAGATCGCCTCCGTGCACACGAATGACGGAGGGCGAGGACGGTTTTGCCTCTGTGCCTCCGGGCTTGCCACCGGCGGACACCAAAACGGCTATTACCGGATCGGCGGCATTGGCCGTATGAGCTACCAGAGTTTGCTTCTGGCGATCGAGAACAATCACCGGCGCGGCTATCGAGTTTACCTGCTGCCACCAGAGACGCGCATTGCCGCGAAAGGTGGCTTCACCTGTGGCTTGATGCAACTGCGCTTCATTGGCGATAACGTGCGCCGGTCCCTGGCCGCCGAGATTCATTCCGCTGTCAGGGCGCTGGCCGGTCGGCGCCGTATTCCGTCCGGATGCCTGATTGATCCACGTTCCCTTCACGCCTCCATGTGCGAAGGCGTCGCCGGAGGATTGCGAGAGATCCATCTTGTTCGCCGAAAGCTGCAGGCCGCCGTCTTCCACGCGTGGGTTCTCGGTAAGGTGCAGCCACTCGCCCGTGGCTTCGAATACGGCGTGTCCGGCAGTTGCGCGCATCTCCGGTTGCGGTGGCGCACCTGGCTTCGCAGCCGGCTGCTGAACCAGAACAACATTCCCGTCGAGCACCGCAGACTGTACCTGCGCCGCGCCAGGGCCAATCGAAGAGGCCGTTTTCGCACCCGACGCGGCTCCAGCTTCCGCTGGCGCAAAATGCGCCTCCAAGCGGTTGCCGTTTGCCGTGTCGTGGGTTCCGGTTGCAGAAGTCTGCTCCATGCTGGCGTGGCCGACCCCGATCATCGCCGTCAAGGCGGAGCCCGCTCCAAACTCACCGGTGACCTCGTCTGCGGAAAGACTCGAGGGCGAGGGGTTTGCATCGCCGCGCTGCGTAATGCCGGTGATCACTACGCCGCCGACGCCGTGGATTACAGCCGGCTCGACCTTGTTTTGGCCAACGCTGCGGAAGTCGATATCGGCTACCGGAGAGCGCCAGGTGCGGTTCGTCCGGACCGGAATCCTTTGCCCGTTCGTCGTGGACTGGCGTGTCTCTTCGCTGTGCATCTCCACGCCGCGCTCCAGGTGAGCATGGCGCAGCAGGCCGCGCGGCGAGAACTCCAGTTCCATCGTCGGCGAGGTTCCGTGCGCGGTGCGCGGGCCGCTTACGGAGTCCATTGTCACCCCACCTTCGAGATGCCCATGCGTCGGCTGATTGTGTTCATCGAAATCCATGGAGCCAACAGGCGCGGCCAGACTGCCTCCAGTCGCAGTGGCCAGGATGAATCCTCCTGCAGCTTCGAGGCGCACCGCCGAACCGTCATCGCGGAAGAGCACCTGCGCATTTGCCGCCGTCGCGTGATCGCCGCGATACTCGGCTGTTGCCGCGCGCAGGATGCAGAGATTCGTATCGCGATAAAACTCCGCATGTCCGGCATGGATCTCTACCGGCGCGGAACTGCGCCCTCCCTCCCTAGCGGAATGGGTAGTAAGTTCCACATTGCGGTCAAGCACCAGGAAGCCCTGGTGCGAATCGTAGCTCGCACCGATAGAACTGCCGCTGCCTTGCGTCATGGAAAAATCCACGCGCTGCGCCGTCGTGACCATGCCGCTCTTCTCATCGAATGAGAGGCCGCTTGTCTTTACATAAATTTCCCCGCTTGGCGCGGTCTGTGCGGCAGGAAGCGCTGGATGATTCTCCGCTTTGCCAGAAGGTTTCTGCTTTGCTGTGATGGCCGGAGGCACGCCCGGGCGCATCAACGTAATTTCTACCGGACCGGCAGCGGTGGCCGTGCCGGCCTTTTGGTCATACTCGAACTCGTCGCCGGTAATGTGATCTACACCGCGGCCGTCGGCGCCGTAAAGCTCGATCTGCACGTCGTGCAGCAGAGCGTGTTCGTTCTTCAACTGCACGACCTTCGATGCGTGGATCTTGAAGAGCGTGTGGCCGCCGTGCGCCTGCGTATATGTGACACCGTTGGCCTCCTGCTCGATATCGATGCCGAGGCGCTTGGGAATGTCGCGGCGGCTGAAAGGACTCTTGAAACGGCCGACGGTGAGAAAGACGCCCAGCGCGAGAACAAGAAGCACTCCGCAGACCAGCACCAGCGTCCGGATTCGTTCGATCGTGAACCGCACGCGTTAATTCCTCATACCCAGCCGATCGGCCAGCCGCTGGGCAAGGCTCTCACCCAGCTCGCTCCACAACAGCCGGGCCGTAGCGCCGGAGGCCTTCTCAACTGCGTCGGTTAGCTCGACAAGCTGGCGCACATTCTCTTCGACGTGCCTGGCTCCAACCGCATCCAGATCGGCTTCTTCCTCGAGAAACGGCGCGTCTCGACCGAAGTCAAGACGGATGTGTCCATCCTGTTCATACGTCCCCTCGTCGAAGAGCGGGCCGAAGCCCGTGACGCGGACCAGCCGTGGCTCGCGCACCCAGCGATTGTCCAATCCCCCGCCAGATTCGAGTTCCCAAAGAGTCCAACCGATCTGAAACTCATAGGCATAATCATCGTGGAGCAGTTCGAGAGCTTCTTCGACAGCCTGGCGCGGCTGCATGCCGCGCTCGCCGTGGCCATATACACGCTGAAAGACCGGCGACTCGCTCCAGTTCATAGGCCACACGGTTGCAGCATAGACACGCGCCTCGCCGCCGCGCGCAGCAAACGTGCCCAGGACCGCGGTGAGCTTGTCAGGGAGCGCCGCAAGACGCAGATTCGGGTACCAGAGGCTGAGGTAGAGCGCGTCGGACATCTTTCTCAATTTTAGACGCCTCACTCGATCGCGCGTGCTCTCTTCCGCGCAAAAACCGTCTTGAGTACGATGTAAACTCGTCTCGATGCGAAAATCCCTTACCTGTTTATTCCGCCTTCTCGCTATCCTGCCTTTTGCGCAGATCGTCGCCGGCGCGCAGCAGAGCCAGCAACAGTTCGCCAACCTCGGCACATGCAAGCTGGTGAGCGGCCAGCAAATCGACAGCTGCCGGCTGGGCTACCGGACTTGGGGCACGCTCGATGCAAACCGCTCCAACGCCGTGCTTTTTCCCACTTGGTTCTCCGGCACGAGCGCCAATCTTGCCGATGCGATCAAGCCTGCGGGTCTCGTTGATCCTACAAAGTACTTCGTGATTGCCGTGGACGCGCTTGGGGACGGTGTCTCCTCGTCGCCCTCGAACTCCGTCACGCAGCATGGCCCTGACTTTCCCGCTTTTACGATCCAGGATATGGTGAATGCCGAATACCGGCTCGCCACCGAGACGCTCGGCCTCAAGCATCTGCACGCGGTGATGGGCATCTCCATGGGCGGCCAGCAGACCTTTGAGTGGATGGTCGACTATCCCGGCTTCATGGATGTGGCCATCCCTATCGTCGGTTCGCCGCGGCCCAACAGCCGCGACCTGCTTCTCTACCGCACGGATGAGGACGCCGTGAAATCCGATCCCGCCTGGCAGCAGGGCCGTTACATGCAGCGCCCGGCGGCCAGCGTTGCGCAATTGATTTGGGAGATGAACCTGACCACGCCGGGCAATTACATGCGCACGCATCCGCGCGAGGCCTTCTCAACAGAGTACGCGGAACTCCGCAGCAAAGGCATTCTGCCCTTCGATGCCAACGACTGGATCGCGCAGTTGGAAGCGATCATGCACCTCGACGTTGCCCATGGCGGCCGGTTGGAAGATACAGCGAAGAGAGTAAAAGCCAAGGTATTGGTAGTCAATGCCGCGCAGGATCAGATGGTGAGCCCGCAGCCCGCGCTTGACTTCGCCAGGCTGATCGGCGCCAAAACCATGATCCTCGAAGGCGACTGCGGCCACCTGGCGGTTGGCTGCGAAGCCTTCACGCTGGATCCCGTGGTGCGCGCTTTTCTAGATGGCAAGTGAGCAGGTATTCCACTGTGGAGTGGTGGCCCTTTTCGTCCAATGATGAACATCGTGCTCTCCCACCCTGACCGCACAGAACGCGGTTAGGATGGGGCACCCGGCCGCGCTACCTCATCATCGTCCGCGGTGGATATTGCCTGGCACAGGCGTGAGCGGAAGCACGGAATCCCGTCAGTGTTCTTCCTTCCCCGGCCGGAGCATCAGATCCCGGATTGCGTCACGGGGGTCCTTGCCTTCATCGAGGATCAGCTCCATCTGCCCGGTGATGGGCATCTCGATGCCGTGCTTGCGCGCCAGGCCGAGCGCGGCGCGCGCGGTGAGCACGCCTTCGGCCACTTTGCCGCCCAGGCTCTCGAGAATCTCAGGCAATTTGCGGCCCTGGCCCAATTCTTGTCCGACGGTCCGGTTGCGGCTTAGGCTGCCGGTGCAGGTGAGCACCAGGTCGCCCATGCCGGAGAGGCCGCCGAGGGTCTCGCGGCGGCCGCCGCAGGCCACAGCCAGCCGTGTGATCTCCGCGATGCCCCGCGTAATGAGCGCTGCGGCCGAGTTGTAGCCCAGACCCACGCCCACGGCGATGCCCGCCGCAATCGCAATCACATTTTTGAGCGCGCCGCCCATCTCCACGCCGACCACGTCGGTCGAAGTATAGAGGCGCAGCGATTCCGAGGAAAACTCCTGCTGGATGAAGGCGGCCATGCCAGGATCGCTGAAGGCCACCGTGACGGCGGTGGGCTGGCCCTGCGCTACCTCAACGGCAAAACTCGGCCCGGAGAGAGCACCAATCGAGACAAGGATTCCCGCCGGCTCCAGGATCGAAGAGATCACCTCGGTCATGCGCAGGTAGGAGTTGTCTTCGATCCCCTTGGTGGCGCTCACAACCAGCTGGCTGTTGTGCATGTGCCTGCGCAACCGCAGGAGTGTAGGCCGCAGGAACTCCGAAGGCACGACGGAGATGACGATCTCGGCATCTGTCACGGCAGCGCAGTCGCCTGTAATCCGAATCTCTTGGGGGATGGGAGACCCGGGCAGGAACTGGGTATTTTCACCCGCGGCAAGGATCTCCCGCGCGAACTCGGGACTATGCGCCCACAGCGAAATCTGGTGACCGCCGCGCCGGTGCAGCGCAAGTGCAAGCGCGGTTCCCCACGCACCGGAACCCAGGATAAAGACGCGGCTCATGCAGGCTTTTTCGCTCCAAGGCGGGATTCGGTTCCGGCCAGCAGCCGGCGAATGTTCTGATGATGTTTGATGATGATGAGCAGCGCCACGGCGAACTGCACTGCCAGAAAGAACAACGGCCGCTCGCCATGCACAAAAAACCACGCGAAGACCGGGAAGCTGGCCGCCGCGAGAATCGAACCGAGCGAGACATAACGGCTGAGCGCCAGAATCACGGCAAAGAGCGCAATGGCGGCCAGGGCGGCCCATGGCGCGGCCACGAGGAAGACGCCGAATCCTGTTGCGACGCCCTTGCCTCCGCGGAACTTGAGCCAGGGCGTAAACATGTGGCCGAGGACGGCGCTGAGCGCGCCCAGGGCCTCGGCATCGCGTTGCGGCATTGCAGGCGCAAGCGCTCCCGCCATCGCTGCGCCAAGCCAGACGGCCGCGCAGCCCTTCAGCACGTCAAGCAGAAACGTGGCTGCGCCCAGGCCTTTGCCGCCGGTGCGCAGCACATTTGTAGCGCCGATGTTGCCGCTGCCGATCGAACGAATGTCCTGGTGGCGGAAGGTGCGCACCAGTAGATATCCGGTAGGGATAGAGCCGAGCAGATAGGCTGCGGCCACAATCGGCAGAACTCGGAGGAACATCACGAGAGAGTGTAGCAGGTGAGGGCAGGGAACAGAGCTTCGGACGCGCCCTCCTTTAAACTAAAGAAGATGCCGGGAATCCTGCACAAGACGCGCACCACGCTCGAGATGATCAAGTGGGAACACTCCATCTTTGCGCTCCCGTTTGCACTCACGGCCGTGCTGCTGGCCGCGCATGGGCTGCCCGGCGCGCGCACCATTGGCTGGATTCTCGTCGCCATGGTCGCCGCGCGTTCCGCCGCCATGGCTTTCAACCGCTGGGCCGATGCGGAGCTGGACGCGGCGAACCCGCGCACCCAAAACCGGGCCATCCCCGCCGGCCTGCTCACGCGCCAGTTTGTTCTGGGTTTTACCTGCATTGCGGCGCTCGTTTTTATCGTCGCCGCGGGCGAGCTCAACCTGCTCACGCTCTGCCTCTCTCCCGTGGCGCTTGCAGTTCTCTTCGGCTACAGCTACATGAAGCGTGTGACCCGCTGGTCGCATCTGGTGCTCGGCCTGGCGCTGGGCATTGCGCCTTCCGCGGCATGGATCGCTGTGCGCGGCAGCCTTGATCCGCGCATCGTTGTGCTCACCGCAGCGGTCACGCTCTGGGTGGGCGGCTTCGATGTGCTCTACGCCTGCCAGGATTACGAACACGACCGCGCCGCCGGTCTGTGCAGCCTTCCCCAGGCAACGGGAATCCCTGCGGCCTTTTGGGCCGCGCGCCTCATGCATATGGCCATGCTGGCGCTGCTGGTCTGGTTCGGCTGGCTCTTTCATTTCCGCGTGATCGGCTGGACCGGCATCGGCGCAGTCGGAGCGCTGCTCGCCTACGAGCATTCGCTCGTCTCACCGCGCGACCTGCGCCGCCTCAACGCCGCTTTCTTTACGATGAACGGGGTCATCGCCATGGTCTTTCTCTGCTTCGTTGCGGCCGATCTGTGGGTGAAGTTGAACTAATATCCTGCGAGCCGGATCTCAGACTTGCGTGTGTTGCCCATGCGCCTGGACCCCCCGCTACTGTTTAGCAACGCTCTTCTTGTACCAGGCCTCCAGTTCAGCCGCTGCCGGAAAGCTCTGCGGGTTGCTGGGCTCGATTTTTAATGCCCTCATGCTGAATAACAGGTTGTCCAGGAAATGCCGCGCCTCGGCATTTGGTTGAATTACATTAGGGGTGGTCTTCAGAGCCAGCCATATGAGGGTGCAGTAAAAGCTGCCAAAGCTAAACCTTGTGCCTCTCTCCTTGATCACCGCAATCTTTGCGGGGTTGTCCGCAGTGCCGATCCCAGCCCCGACACGCTTCACCAAGGCAGGTAGCGAATCGGTGAAGTAAGATGGATCCAGGTTGCTTACGATGCCGACGAGCTTGGTCTGCGAATCTTCGTCATAAAGGTAAGCGACAATCGTGTCCAGGCGGAGGGAACCGGGCCCGCAGGTCTTGACCTCCGAGATGCCCAATTTCCCATAGGTTGCCACGATGGCCGTCATGATCTCCATCGAGGCTCTCCAACTGGATGCATGGGCATAAACCCGGAACCGATTTGTCTTCTTTTCGCCTCCGGCCAGCACATGGAAAAAGTCCGTCCATAAAATCGGCAGATCAGAATCCTGGATGTCCGTCAGGTACTTCCTCGCTTTCTGGCAGCTCACCTTGTAGGTTCCTGCAAGGTGAGTGAGAGATTTGAGGAAAAGGTCCATTTCCCCATCGTCGTATGCGACCCTGTTCTCGACCCCTGAGTAACGGGCATAGAGCTGAGAAATGCCCGTGTTCGCTTCTTGCAGGTTGAGGTTCGCACGGTCATTCCAGACCGAGCTGAGAAAAGGCCCAAGCTCCGGTCCAAAGTCGCTCAGGCGTTCGTTGAAGCTGCGGTTTTGATTGATAGGTGAGACAGGTGAAGACATGCTGGGCTCCTTGTTTTGCTTTTGGAAACACGCATTGTCAGCGAGCTTCTTTTGCACCTCAGAGTACGAACCAGATCCCAATCACAGCACGATACATGTTGGGCTAACCGCTGCGATGGTCACGTCGAGATATGGCCGCGAAGCTGTCATAGAACCGTCAAATGGAAAGAAGAACACTAGGCAGAGAATGCGATGGATGCGTTGGCCAATTATAACCAACTTCCATTCCCGCCGGTCTGCTTCACTATTTCTGCAGGAAAGGCGCATCCGCTATCGCCCCAGGAAGCTGCAAAACACAACATCGATGCGAATTTTCTCATCATCGAGGTTTCAACCGCGAGCCTTAAAGCAGTTATGAAAAGAATCGAAAAAATATCTCCCGCCCGTGGAATTCGAAATGCTTCTGCCGATAGGAACAGCAGGAGAGGACGCCTTTGCAGGAGATCATCAGGCACTGTGTTGCGGTTTTTTCCATGCTGGCGGTTCTCGCCGTGCTGTCATGGACCTTCGGCTTTAGCCCGGAAGGTCTCCTGAATGACCACTGGCCGGTCATCGATGATCATCCGACAAACTGGTACGACACGGCGCTCCATCCCGATGCGCAGTAGAACTGGAAGCATAAGTCCCGACACGGCAGATAAGAGATTCCTCAAAGGTCAAAACCCCTGATTTTACGCGCCTTTTACGGCACGCTGAAGCCGTGCCCTTGTAAAGCCATATTTGTGCAATCCAGTTCAAGTTGAATCAGCTTCTTGGCAACAGCGAATCTCTCCTTCCCGAGCAGACAAAGCAGACAGAAGCGCGATGCAGTGCGGCACCAACGATTGCGCCGTGTGGTATGGTGCGAAAGGGAGGCTGCATGATGGTGGAGAAGATCGCACCGTGAAAGTCGCAATTCAAGGAGAGCCCGGATCATTCAGCCATGAAGCGGCGCTGAAGCTAGTGCCCGGCGCAGAGGTTGTTCCCTGCGCGCTCTCGGCGGAAGTATTTGCCGCGCTTACCAGCGGCTCAACTGCCGCTGCTGTTATCCCGATTGAAAACAGCCTCGCCGGCTCCGTCCTGGAGCACTTCGACCTGTTGCTTGCGCACGACGTTCAGGTGGAGCGGGAGACCCTGCTCCGCATCCGGCACAATCTCATCGCCATCTCCGGCGCGACGACCGGAGAAATCAATCGTGTCTTCTCGCATCCCGTGGCGCTAGCCCAGTGCCGGCGATTTCTTGCTGCGCATCCGCAGATGGAGGCCTTCGCCGCCTATGACACCGCCGGCAGCGTGAAGCAACTGGTGCAACTGCGCGACCGCCGCGCCGCCGCTATCGCCAGCGAGGCTGCAGCGCGCTACTACGGTGCCGAGATTCTCGAAGCCAACATCGAAGACAACCCGGAAAATTACACACGCTTCTTCCTGGTGCGTCGCAGCGCTGAAGCCCGCATCGATCCTGAGGTCAACAAGATCAGCATCGCCTTCTCAGTCGAAAATCGTCCTGGCTCGCTGGTCGCAGCTCTCACGGCACTCTCGGTTCTCGGCACCAATCTCAGCAAGATCGAGTCACGCCCCGTTCATGGCAAGCCCTGGGAGTACGTCTTTTATGTGGACTGCCAGATCCACTCGGCAGACGAGGGCCAGCGCGCGCTTGACGCGCTCCGTGCATACTGCGGCATGGTAAAGGAGCTCGGCCGCTATCGCGAGGCGCAGAGCGTGTAAGCGGCAATGATGTAAAGCATCGTGGCCCGATTCGCAGGAGTTTTTCGTGAAGATACAAAAGGATGGGCCCTCGCCCATCCTTTTTGCTCCTGCACTGATTCGGAGACGGCCCTCAGAAGTGATACGCTACGCCGACCACCGGCTCGGAGATGTTGTACCACCGGTTGGTCGTGAATTGAGAGTCACCGAAGGTCGGGACCTTTGTCACGAGACCCCGATACTCTGCGCGAATATCAAAACTTGGGCTGATTTCATAAGCAATCCCGGCGCCGTAGAGCCCGCCCACCTCAGTCTGCTGCTTTGTATCGTGGGTCGTAGTGCCGGAGTTCAGAATCGGCAAAAAGATGAGCCCGGTAGGACCTGCTTCCACAAACGGATTCCAGTTTCTGAAGACAAACGACTTCACGAACGCACCGGACATCTCTTGCGTGCGGGTGAGGACCTTATAGTGGTTGGGATTGACGTAGAATCCGATGCTGTTCTGATAGGTAATACCATAATTTGCTTCGAGCGCGCTCGTAGGCGTCAGCATAAAGCGGTAGCTGAGCAGAGCTCCGTAAGCGGGTGTCGAATTCACCTGCACGGTGGTCGACGAAGCCATGAACGGCTCGATCAAAGCGGTTCCGCTAAGGCTGATGTCCTGGCGGCTCTCTTGAGCGCGCGCTGCGGCCACACCACCGGCCAGCAGAATAACTAAAGCGACGATCTTCTTCATTCGGTTCCTGAACCTCAACCCTGCGCATCCGTCCGGCTGGCGTCCGGCTGGCAACGAGCTTTATCGAAAATTTGGGCGCGCCGAAATCCCACCGGCTCCCGCTCTCAGCATTGTAACTGGCCGGAACGGGTCAGGGCGGCGACGGATGCGGAATCATCTTCAGCTATAGACGCAGGTCATCGCAATTGGGCGTTTTCGTCGAGCTGTCCCGGCCTTTGTAGCAAGAATCTGCTCTCATCCTAATTCCCTATTCCCTGCCTTCGCTCCACATGATAGAAGAACGGCGGTCCCTGTTCCTTCGCCAGCCGTCGCAGCGTCAGTAGAAAAGCCTTCGCTGCGTAGGAGAGCGTAGCCTGCCGCCGATATGCCAGCCGCAAAATCCGCCGCATTTCCAGCTCATCTACCGGCACGCGCACCAGATCGCCCGTCTCCAGTTCGCGTGCTACGGCCAGGTGAGGAACCAGCGCCACACCATTGCCCATCGCCACAAATCGCTTGATCGCCTCGATCGTCGGCAACTCGATCGCCATATTGAGAGGCGTGCGGTAGCGCTGGAAGGTTTCAATCACTCTGCGCCGCAGCGGAGAAGCCACGTTGTGCGCCACGAAGAGCTCGCTCCCGAGATCGTTGATCGAAACCCGCTCTGCCTTCGCCAAGGGGTGCTTCGGGCTGACAATGAGGTCCAGGCTGTCGCCATACACGGCGATCGTGCGGAACTGCTCCGGATCGGGCCGGAAGGAGATGACACCTAGCTCAAAAGTGCGCAGGTTCAACTCGTCAGGAATCCGCGAAGCCAACATACGGTGCACCGTTACGCCCACATGCGGTGCCTCGCGGCGAAACGCGTCAATGGCCGGCAGCAGGTACATGCAGGTGTATTCGTTCGCCGCCAGTTGCAGCCGCCCGCGCTCCAGGCTCTTTAATTCGCCCAGCGCGCTCGTTGCCTCGCGACGCAGCGCCAGCAGTCGCAGCGCATAATCGCGCAAGAGGGCTCCGGAGGCCGTGAGCGAGCCGTCGCGCGCAGCGCGGTCGAAGAGCGTTTCGCCCACGGCCTCTTCGAGCTTGCGGATCACCTGGCTCACCGCCGGCTGGGTCCGGTGCAGCCGCACCGCCGCGCGCGAAAAGCTGCGCTCCTCCGCGACAGCGAGAAAGGTTTCGAGCTGGTTCAATTCCATGGGCATTCCTTTGCGAAAGCAAGTCAGCGAGTTAGCGAGTCGGCACGCTTCTTACCGCGCACCACTTCGCTGACTTGCTGACCCGCTATTTCATCATAAGCAATTCTAATCGCTTCCCCAAAAAGAATAACTTTGCCTTATACAGCCCCGATGAGCGACACTGGAAAAGCTGAAAGGACGCATTTCCCCGAACAGGCGCACCCATGAGCTCGAATCACGTCGTCTTTTTCGACACTACCCTGCGCGATGGCGAGCAGTCGCCCGGTTGCAGCATGACCACGCAGGAAAAGCTCACTATGGCCCATGCTCTGGAAGATCTGGGCGTGGACATCATCGAGGCCGGCTTTGCCATGGCCTCCGAGGGCGACTTTGCGGCCATCTCCACCATCACGCAGGCCATTCGCAAGCCCCGTATCGCGTCGCTGGCCCGCGCCAAAAAGGAAGATATCGAGATGGCGGCCCGCGCGCTGCAGTTTGCAGACCGCGCCCGCATCCACGTGTTTCTGGCGGCGAGCGATCTGCACCTCGAGTACAAATTGAAGATCAGCCGCGCCGAGGCGCTTGATCTGGCCGGCGAATCGGTGCGCCTGGCGCGTTCGCTGGCCGATGATGTCGAATTTTCGCCTGAGGACTCGACGCGCTCCGACCGCGACTTTCTCGTCGAGATGGTCCGCATCGCCGTCGAGGCCGGCGCGACGACCATCAACATGCCCGATACGGTCGGCTATTCGACGCCCGAAGAATACGGCCGGATGTTCCGCGAGGTGCGGGACCGCATTCCGCCCATCGATGAAAAAGGCGTGACCCTTTCTTCGCACTGCCATGACGATCTCGGCCTTGCCGTTGCCAACTCGCTGGCGGCAATTCAAAATGGCGCGCGCCAGGTGGAGTGCACCATCAATGGCATCGGCGAGCGGGCGGGCAACGCGGCGCTCGAAGAGATCGCTGCGGCCCTCTACGTGCGCGGCGACCGTTACGGCGTGTCCACAAGCATAAAACTCCAGAACCTGTATCCCACCAGCGAAGTGCTTGGCCAGATCATTACCTTCAAGCCTTCGCCCAACAAGGCGATCGTGGGCGCGAATGCGTTCGCGCACGAATCTGGCATTCATCAGCACGGCATGTTAGCCAACCCGCTTTGCTACGAGATCATGACGCCGGGCCTGGTGGGCGTGAGCAAGACGCATCTGGTGCTGGGCAAGCACTCCGGCCGCGCTGCGCTGCGCCACCGGCTCGAACAGCTTGGCTTCACGCTCACACGCGAAGAGTTGCAGCAGGTCTACTATCGTTTTGTTGCGCTCGCTGACCGCAAGAAGAATATCTACGACACGGATCTAGTCGGCCTTTTGCCCGAGCATATCCGCGAGAGCCGGCGCGTACCTGTGGCCGAGCTCGATTGAAAAGACAGGGACCAGGGAATAGAACACGAGTCCTCTGGCTCTGACGATTGACGACTAGCAACTGACAACTGGGAAAAGCGAATGAATCTGAAGATTCTGGTTACGGCCGGCGATGGTATCGGCCCCGAAGTGACGAATGAAGCAGTCTCCGTGCTCAAGGAAGTGGCGGAGATGGGTGGTCATAAGCTCGCCCTCGACCACAAGCGCAT
>JASHQE010000323.1 GCA_030037705.1 Acidobacteriaceae bacterium
AGCCATCTATCACCTGATCATCGCGCTGCGCAAGACAAACGAGAAAGATCAGATTCCGCTCCTGCTGAAGCGCCTGGTGGAGCTTCGCGCCAGCGATGGGGCCGGCCAAACCGCCAATCGCTATCGCCTATCCGACACCGCAGCTCCATCTGCTTCGGTTTCTCACTAAATGCATGCTTGGGCACCGCCACCGGATCCTATCGAAGAGCTCATCCATTCGATCCTGCTTTCACGCGGTGAATCCGGCCAACGATCTCTCGAACGGGATCATGAGTAATTCGAGACGTTGCAGGCTCCCGCTCCGGATCATCGATCAACAGCCGCGACGACTCTCCTGCGCTTACTGCGCTGATGCCGTCAAAAACGCGGCCCGCGCTCGCGCCCTCCAGCACAATGTCTTTCTGCAGGCTCTGTAGAGCTTTTACAGCAACGCTAGACGAGGAACTCGCCCGGAGTGTCAATCTCTTTTGCGAAGAGCGCAATATTGCTGCGCAAGAGGATATGGGGAGCCAGCCGATGTACGGGATCCGGCTTGGCGTCGTTGACCAGGTAATTGAGAAGCATTTCGAGTGCAATCTTGCCTTGAATAAAAGGCCGCTGATAGAGGGTCGCCAATACCTTCCCCGTTTCGATGTACGGCACAAGCTCTGGAAACAGATCGGTGGTAATCACCTGGACATCGCCCAGGAGCTTCGTTTCTTCGAGAGCCCGCAAGACGGGAATACTGTTGGCGGTGCTCAAATAAATGCCCGCCGGTCGCTTTGCCTGCCGGAGTAATGCCATCGCCTGCTTGTGCGCGAGTTCGGGCTGCTCGTGCGACTCGATGACAGGCAGGAGCGAGAGGTGGGGGGCAAGTAACGCCAGATTGGCTGCGAATCCGCGTAATTTCTCAGCGTGATCGAGCGTGGTTAGCTCGCCGGTGATGGTGGCCAGCGTGCCTGGCTTCTGCATGATCCGCGAAAACAGCTCGGCGGCGATCGCGCCGCTGGTCAGCGAGTCCACGGCAATGGAAGCGAGTCGCTCGCTGCGCGGCGCATCGCTCGACACGCAGACTACAGGGATTTTGCGTTGCGCCAGCCCGAGGAGCGCAGGTCCAATGCGGAGCGGATTGCCGGGTGCGACCAAAACTCCATCGAAGCTCTCGCGGGCGTCGGCCTTGAGAAGTTCCACGTCGCCTTCGTCGAGCCGTGGGAAGGTGCGGAAGACCAGATCAATACTGAGGCCGACGGAAGTGGATGCTGCGGCCCGCACGCCGGCCCGCAGGGAATCGAAGAACGATGCAATCTCGCGCGGGAAATAGATGCCGATCCGAAGCCTGCGATTGAGCTTGAGAGAGCGTGCCGCGATATTAGGCCGGTAACCGAGTTCTTCGGCTTTCTTCAATACCCGTGCGCGAGTGGCAGGGTTGATTCCAGCCCGCCCGTGAAGGGCGCGGTCGACGGTTCCGATGGAAACGCCCAGGGAGCGTGCAATGTCCTGAATTCCGGGAGGCTTCATGACGACATTCTTATCGCGATCTTAACCTGCTGCGGCTCGCCCGCGCGCGCTTCAATTTTCTCCAGCCTGCCGTAATCATTGCGAATACGGATTTCGTGTACGTTACCATTGCCTTGCCGTATAATCGCTCGGAAGCCGAACCCACCTCCGGCCCGCGTTCAAAGACGCCCGCTGAGAAGAAGCCGTTTTCAATTACAGTGATGATTGCTCCTGCACCTCAACCGGGAACGAATGCCCTGCCGGCTCAATACCGACCCGGCAATCACAACCCGATTTCTCTGTGGCTGGCGGCAATCTCGGGCGCGCTCGGCGGACTGCTCTTTGGCTACGACTGGGTTGTCATCGGTGGAGCGAAGCCCTTTTACGAACTCTACTTTCATCTCAATTCACCGCAACTGCAGGGATGGGCGATGAGTTGCGCGCTGATCGGCTGCCTGGCAGGCGCGGTCACCGCAGGGGCGCTAAGCGATCGTTTCGGAAGAAAGCGACTCCTCAGGCTGGCGGCGTTCGTTTTCGCCATCTCCTCGGCAGGCACGGGAATGGCCACGCAATTCACGGCTTTCGTGGTCTGGCGCATCCTGGGCGGCAGCGCCATCGGCCTTGCCTCCGGCATTTCGCCGATGTATATCGCCGAGATTTCGCCCGCCCATGTGCGCGGCCGCCTGGTGTCTCTGAATCAGATGGCGATCGTGATCGGGATCCTGATGGCGCAGGTGGTGAACTGGCTGATCGCCAGGCCCGTTCCTACCGGCGCCACTCCCGCTGCAATTTTGGCTTCATGGAACGGGCAATTCGGATGGCGCTGGATGTTTGGGGTCACTGCTCTTCCCGCGGTGCTGTTCTTTATCACCACATTTCTGGTTCCCGAGAGCCCGCGTTGGCTGGCGTTGAAAGGGCGCGAGCGGGAAGCGGTGGAAGTCCTCGATAAGTTGAGCGGCCCCGGCTACGCCCGCCATGTGCTCGAAGAGTTGCGTTCCAGTGCAAGCCTGGAACCCCGCGTGCCTATTTTGCGCGAACTCGCAGCGCCGGGTGTCGCGCGGGCGCTGTTGTTGGGTATTGCGCTCGCAGTGCTGCAGCAGTGGTGCGGCATCAATGTAATTTTCAATTATGCTCAGGAGATCTTTGCTGCGGCCGGATACCAGATCTCGGGTATCCTTTTCAACATCGTCATCACCGGAGCCGTCAACGTGGCGTTCACGGTAGCGGCGCTGGCCATGATCGATCGCCTGGGCAGGCGCTTCCTCCTGCTCACCGGCGTGGCCGGTCTGGCGTTGATCTACGTGGTGCTCGGCGCTTTCTATCGGCTTCACCTGCACGGCGTGCCGATGCTGATTCTGGTGCTCGCCGCTATCGCCTGCTATGCCATGTCGCTCGCGCCCGCTACCTGGGTGGTAATCGCCGAGATCTTTCCCAACCGCATTCGTGGTAGCGCAGTATCGATCGCCGTTACCTTCCTCTGGATCGCGTGCTTCGTGCTCACGTACACGTTTCCACTGCTGAATGCCGCGCTGAGCACGGCCGGCGTCTTCTGGGTGTATGCGGTGATTTGCGTCGCCGGCCTGGTTTACCTGCTCTTCCGCCTGCCTGAAACCCGGAACCGGTCGCTTGAAGAAATCGAGACCGGCCTCTTCGCCGGAAAGCTTTAAGCCGCCGGTTTTCTTGCCGATTCTTCAAAGAGGGAACACTTTGTTCGACTGTTTTTCCGACTGGCTATACGCGCGCGTCAGAATCGCAAAGTTGGCCATCAGATCGGCCGCGCCACTGTGATTCACGTCGAGCTGCTCGACGTTCCTCAGCATCGCCAGGGCTTCCTCGGTTTTTCCCGACCCCAATAGGCTCTGCGCGCGCAGAAACCTGGCCAGAATATGCTGCCGCTCGGCCAAATCTTCGTCGAAGAGCAGCATGGTGGGCAGCGAAGTGGCAAAGTAGTCGATCTTCGGCGTCTTCAACTCGAGGCTCGTCGCATATGCGGCGATTTCGCGAAACAGCCGTTTGGCCTGCGCTGCCTCTCCCAGCCGTTCCAGGGCCATCCCGCTCCAGAATGTCGATTCAGAAACGGCGCACACTTGCATCTGCACAAAGTCGCCCTGCCGCGAAGCGGCCTGGCGCCACCAAGCCTGTGCCTTTTCTCGGTCATCCAAAGCATCACAGGCAATGCCCAGGAAATATTCCACTTCACTTCGATTTGCCAGCGGGTGCCACGTTTCCCCCAGACTCGTTGGCGGATGCAGCGTGGCCTGAAAGTGTTCCAGGGCGGCCAGCGGCCTGCCCTTCTCAAGATCTTCCCGCCCAAGAAGCAGGTGCGCTCGAACGTATTGTGCGAGAACGCGTCCCTCCCCGCCCTCCCAAGGCTGGAACTTACGCGCAAGCAGAACCTGCAGCGCTTCAGCCGGGCGGCCGGTCTGGTTGTATAAGCTGGCCAACTCCACACTCAAATCGTCGCGACGATCCACCAGCGCGTGGAGTTTTTCAAGCGCAGCGAGGCGGATCTCCGGCTGCTCGCCGAGACGCTTGAAGAGTTGATCCTGCTCGTAGAAAATGCGCGCGTCGTGCGGGCTGAATGCCCGCGCCTGTTCGAATGCCCGGCGTGCTTTCGACGCATCCCGTTGAACGTTGTAATACGCGATTCCCAGATTGCGCCACGCCGTCGGAAGTTTCGGATCGAGCTGGATCGCGGCCTCCCAGCAAGCGATCGCTTCTTCATGGCGCCTCAGGTCGTACAGCAAATTTCCGAGGTAGTATCGCGCCCGCGCGTCCTGCGGGTTGGCGCGAATGGCTTCTTCGAGCAGCAGCATCTCTTCGAGCCGGCTGGGAAAGACATAGGTTGAATCCGCCTTCGCAGCCAGTTTGTAGGCTGTTGCACTCTCCGCCATGCGGCCAAGCTGGACCAGCGTCCATGCTCGTGCATACAGAAGCATCGGATGGCTCCCGTCATGCGCACTCGGATCCTCCACTTCAAGAACACGCAGAGCGTCCTCTAGGAGTCCCGCGCGCTGGAGATCAAAGGCGAGATCGAGGCGCTGCTGACCGTCCGCGGGTATCTGCCCATTCTTCAAATAACGGGCCCAGATATCGAGCGGATCGAGCGCGAGAGCGGCAGCGATCATATCGACGGCATCTTTCTCGCGTCCTAGCTGGCGCAGGATGGCCGCCTTGAGGCTGCGCGCGTTGAGGTTGTCGGTATCCACACGGAGAGAACGCTCGATATGATCGAGGGCTTGTGCCCATCTGTGGCGCGCGCAGTCGATCTCGGCAAGACGATGATAGGCCGGCCCGCGCCAGGCCGCGTTCCACGTGGATTTGTAGAACGCGTCATAAGCATCTTGAGCCTCTTCTCGGGCCTCATCCCGCCGGCGCTGGAAGAACAGCGCCAGCCCCAGATTGTAATGTGGTTCGCCATCGTAGGGATTCGGATTGCGTTCGGTAAGCCTCGCGACAGAGGCCCGCAACAGCGCCTCAGCTTGCGCCAGTTCGCCGCGGCGAAGATGCCACCGGCCCAGCGCGCAGTTGGCGCGGCTGTCGCCAGGGTCGCGCCGCAAAGCTTCGCGCCAATAGGCTTCAGGATTGCGCGTCGCGTGCCGGTACTGTTCAAGGTGCAGGCCGATCAGATAAAGCTGGTCGCTGGATTCGACTTCCTCCGGCAGCGGCGGCTCTGTGGCTGCTTGCGGGCGCCCTACGGGAACAATCTCCGCAGGCGCATAGCGCAGCACTGTTTCACCATTGCTTTCAAGCGTCACCTCAAGCTCCGATATCGACGCAGGAATCACGAACTCTGCGCAGATCGGCCTTGATGGTTCCAAGCTCTGCGCGCGCGAAGCGATCGGTTCCCTTTGAGACCCGATGCGAATCATCGCATCCGCCATGGAACACGTGGCCATGATGTGGACACGAACCGAATCACCGTCACGCTCCAGGCGCAGGGCTGCGTCGCGATTCGCACAATCGGGCACGCCAATCTTGCGAATCGGATACCAGAACTGGCTGAAGCTCTTTGTCTCTCCAGGCGCGAGAAACGAAAAATCCGGCTGGTTGTCCGTGTATGCTCCCGCCATCAGTTCCACATAAGGCCCATCTGCATCGGTAAGGCAGCGGTCCCAGGCGTAGCCGAACTCCTGGTTCCCCCATGTCCATTGTTTTTTGCCGGGCGCAATGTGGTGATTACCGGCATACACGATTCCCGCCTGCCACGCGTGATCGTAGCCGCCAGAGAAATCCCCCTTGGAGCCAACGACCATGTAGCTGGTCGGCACAGGAATGTTGGCATACCAGCTCAGATCGTTGGGAGGGTAAGAGCCGTCCGGCACGAATTGCGCCGGGCGCTCGTCCGCCGGAACCCCGCTGGCAGCGCGCGTTCCGTAGTCGACGCCGTAATACCTGTTCTGACTGAGCGGAAATTCCGTGATCGCGCGCTTGGCGTGGTCGGCAACGTAGCGAACGTCTTTGGGAAAGAAGGATTCATACTTTTCGTGGACGTGGGTGGCCACATTCGCCCACCACAGGAAGGTCTGCGTATCAGTGGTGCGGTTATAAAGTCTCACGCGCAACTCAAAGTATGCCTTCCCAGGCCGCAGGCACACTCCGTGCATTCCTTTGAGCCGCGAGATCGGATCATGATCGCTGCACCAGGCGGTAACGGAGCCGTCAGCCTCGCGCTCAATCGTAACCTCGACGGGCATGAACGTCGCCGGCCGGTGATGCTGCGGCCAATTGAACTCGATGCCGCCCGAAATCCATGGCCCGGCTAGCCCCACCAGCGCAGGCTTGATGACATTTTGCCTGTAAATGAAATCGTAGTCGCCCGTCTTGTCGTAGCCCACATGAATGCGCCCGCCGATTTCTGGAAGGATCATGAGGCGCAGAAACTCATTCTCGATGTGCACGGCTTTCCAGGTGTGATCCCGTGGCTCGGTGTCGATCCGATCGATCACGGGTAGCGGATAAACCCGCCCGCTGCTTCCCTGGTAGACACGTTTCTCCAAAAAGAGCGGATTCGGGTCCGGGGCGGCCGGCAGATACGTACGCAGGGTCACGGGCTCTTCCCACGCCTTCACAACCCCTATTTCGCAGGCCGGTGCAGGCGGAAGCTGAAGCAGAGCGGTTTTTGATTCAGGCGCTTGGTGGCGCGATGGCTTCCGGTCGTTGCGCATTGCTTCCTCGTCATTTTCTGCCGCGGTAAAAATCCCGCGGGAGTATTGGCTCTATCAAAAAAACGACAGCCACTCGCCGAGGGTCCGTGTACGTTAACGATAATCTTCGTCGTTTTTCCTTCCTCTGTCAATCCATGAACTATGAGGGGTCAAGGGGCAGATTCTCAGGGTTGGCCGCGTCGATCATGAGACTCCCAGCACGCTCGATCGTCTTCTGCAGTGAGGCTTCACTGCGCTCCCGCGCAGACATGCTTCAACCAGTTCTAGAATGAGAGCGAAGTCTGAAACAGAATCGCGCGATTACCGGGAGTGGGTGTGGAAAATTGACCGCCGGCAAGAGATTGCGTCTTGTTGAAGAGAGGCGAAGTCATGACGCCATTTGGCGTGCCAAGGTTCACAATATTCAGGACATTCAGCGCCACCGCGACGAAAGTGAGGTTGAACCTGCGCGCTTCCGTTGCATCCAAGCGGATAGGCGCGCCACCGCTACTCAAGCCGCGGCCGCTCACGCTTTGACCGTTCTGTATTGTATTCCCTTCCGCTGCTGCTTTGATGCGCGGCCCCACACCGACAACTTTGCTCACGCGCATATGGAGCATAAAGTTTGCGGGTCCCGTTCCAATGTCGTACGGAATGATTCGTTCCGCTTTTCCAGTTGGATTCGTATCCAGGCATCCATACTGCGTCGAGACTACATCCGAAGCGCCGCAGGTACCGTAGGTAGGGCGCGCATCGAACTGATTGTTGCCCGTCAAATCTTTGCCGATGGTCAAGTTGTAGGGCGTTCCGGAACGGGCGACAAACAAGGGCGCAAATGTAATTCCATAGCGCGCCGTGTAAGTACTGAGGAGGAACACCTGATGGCGGATGTCAAAGCTGGCCCGGCCATAATCAAATCCAGGATCCTGTTCGACGGAAGGTTGTGAAGTTACGCCTTGCGTGTCACTGTTCGCATAATTGAATGTATAGGAGCCATTCAAGCCCATGTGTTTCCAGCGAATGCTGGTGGTCATGATGATTTGCTGCTGCTTGTATATGCCGCCTGATTGAAATTGGTAGTTATAGGCAGCGGGAATCGAGCCCGTAATCGAGTAAGTATCCGGATTGAAAGCAGGTGCAGTGATGTTATCCGTCAAATACTGATGAATGCCCTGGGTATAGAGATAGGTGATGTTCCCTGTAATCCCTTTGGCAATTTGATGATCCACCCCTATTCCGCCCTGCATGTCGAGAGCTGCGCGAAAGCGCGGATCAACGGTATCGTAGTACGGCACGGAAGATTCGTCGGCAATAACGGTGGACGCAGAGACCGGAGCATTCGGATTGTAGAAATCCGGATTGTCAACCACATAACTTTGCTGATTGATGAGATTGTTATGAATTGCCTGGATGATGTAGGGCGTCCCGGCCGCGGAGCCAAAGAAATTCGGCACGGTGAAGCGGTTATAAAACCAGCCGTAGCCGCCGCGGATGACGGTTTTCGGCGGGTTATTGCCCGTGTGCATGGGGCTCCACGCGAATGAGATGCGCGGCGCCCAATCGGCGTGATCGTGAATCCGATTCTGCCCCTCATAGCGAAGGCCGAGGCCCAGGTTGAAATTGGGATTCACTCGCCAATCATCCTCAAGGAACAGTGCGCCATCGAACAAGATGACGCGCGCAAGCGGATTCTGGATGATGGTCGCGGAGTACTCTGACGGCATTTCTGCCTGGTAATTTGCGACGGAAGTGAAGGTGTAGGTGCCGTTGGTTCCCGATGTGGAGTAATTTGCGTCACGATAGCTGCGCAGACGCACACCAAAGCGAAGCGTGTGGCTTCCCGCCGTCGCGGTGGAGTAGTCCTGGAACTCGAAGTTGTCTTGGTGATCTTGGGAGATGCCGGAGCTATTGCCTCCAGTCGTGAACGCGCCTTGAACCGTAACTGCGGGTGTGAAATAATTCGCGGCTTGGCTATTGCGGACACGCCGCCATTGAAAATGCACCTCATTCACCAGGTTGGGATTCACAATGATCGTGTCGCCGAGCTGGAGCGTGTTCTCCTGGCTTTCTGAGTTGTTCGCCTGTTCGGGCAGACTGAGTGTGCCAACGCTGCCGCCCGACTGGGTGGAATGGAAGATCGAGTCGCGGACGGTCAGCATGTTATTTTTGCCAAGCATAAAATCGATGCGCGGGTTGAGTGAGAGATAGCTCGAAGGGTTGGGGAAGGCCTCAGAAAAGTTCTCGGTTACATCCTGTGGGTTCACGGCGTCCACAATGGTTTGAGTTTGCCTGTTCAAATGGAATCCGTTGAAGAAGTATGCCGAGCGCTTCGTCAATGGCCCCGTAATGTTTCCGAATGTCGCATCAAAGTAATAGCTGGGCTGTTGAGCGATCAGCGGATTCGCGGTGTTGAGGGCGGAGTCTGTGCCGAACCCCGAGATCATGCCTTTCAGCTTTTGTGATCCAGGCTTGGTAATGATCTCCACGCGTCCATAACCGATGCGGTCAAACTCTGCGGAAAAAGGATTTTGATTGACGCGAATTTCAAGGATGGAAGATTTGGGTGGAATCTGCCCGCCCTCGAAGCCATCAATATAGATCTGTCCGCCGTTTGGCCCGGCGGCAGGTCCGGCCAATGCCTGTAACTCGCTTTGCAACTCGTCGGGATCGTCGGAAAGCGCATCGAGATCGCTTCCTTTGATCACCATGGCGCTGGCATTCTGATCAGAGTTGAGACTGACTCCTTGACTCTGCCCTTCGACAGTGACCTCCTGCTGTTCGACGGCGATGACAAGGGAGAGGTTCAGTTCCTTGGTTGCACCGGTTGCGATCGTGACATCGGAAATCGATAAAGGCTCGAACCCCTTGACTGTGACTGCGATCGTGTAGGAACCGGCAGTGAGCGAATGGAAGGCGTAATGGCCATCAGCACCTGATTTCGTGCGAAGAACCTCTCTGCCCTGCGTCAAAGTGATGCTGGCCCCAGGCACAACCGCGCCGCTGGGATCAATGACCGCACCCCGCAGCGTAGCGGTCTGAGCGCTCGTCTGTGCAACCATCTGCGAGGGAAACACGAGACAAAACAGCAAGGCCATTCGCACGGCCAAGATTCTGAGTTTCATGATGGATCACCTGCCGACAGAGAAAAACGGGAACTGCTCGAACAATGGACGATACAACGCGCGGAACCGCTTACTCGGTAGAGGGTTGAGCATCGATCTGGTTAAACGAGGTTTTTGGGATGTTGGATAAATGTTACTGTTAGTAACGTTAACGACTGTAGCATGTAGAACGCCGATCGTCAACAGTCCCTTCTCAGGGGATTAAACCCACGGTAGCTTGGTCCGCGACGGATGATCGAACTGCGCTTGAACGGCAGGCGCTTGCGTGAGCCGGGAAAATTTCGAGTACACTCTCATCCCGTTCGGGATGGAATCGACCGCTTTGGCCAGGGTTGCCATCCAATGACAGTACAGTGACAAAGCCATGACAAGCCTTGCATTGGTGATTATTATGCTGACTCAGAACGAGAGGATCGCGGGGCGCGATTGCGCGGGTTCAAGGCCGGAAAGGAACACCGGGGTGGGACGTTTCAGCACATTCCTGAAGCGCGTAATCACACAGACCGGTACAGCACCGTCTCCCGCAGCTATCCAAGATCTAAAAGTCCGTGATGCTTACTGGCTATGGGCGCCGACGTATGCGGTCGAAACGGCAGTCAGTGCACTCGACGAACAGTTGGCCGGCAAAATGCTTTCCGGCCTGCCCAAGAAACGGTTGCTGGATGCCGGATGCGGGACCGGGCGCCGGATGCAGAACATTCCGGATGCTGTTGGCATCGACCTGAGTCCGGAGATGCTCGCCGTGGGCAATGTAAACAACGTCATCGTGGGCGATGTGCGGACGATGCCTTTCGAATCAAATCGCTTCGACATGGTCTGGTGTCGACTGGTGCTAGGCCATCTTCCTGATCCGCTGCGCGCATACCGCGAACTCTGCAGAGTCTGCATGCCAGGTGGATATGTCTTTGTCACTGATTTCCATCCCGATGCCGCCGCAGCCGGGCATCGCCGAACGGTCAGCGGTGAAAAAACGGCTGTATATGCGATTGAGCATTACGTTCACGATCATCACATCCAGTTTGCTGAAGAAACCGGACTTCATTTTGTGGACCACCGCGCTGGTATTGTGGGTCCATCGATTCGTGAGTTTTATCATCGCGGCATTGGCCTCAAAGCTTACAAGAGAGACATCGGCCTAAAGCTTGTTGCCGCTTTCCTGTTTCGCAAACCGGACGCTGCGGGGAAGCATCTTGCCAGCAGCGCATTGAGCCAGAACGCTGCGTCATGGGGCGCATTTCCATGCGACGGCTCTGCAGCGATCGCCTCAATGCCTGCAAACGATCAGGAGGACGCAGGGCGCATATGACCGAACTTGCCCATGTGAGGCGCCCGCATTGCTCCGAGCATTGCAATCGCCCGGCGCCGCAGAGGCCTGGAGTGGATCTATCCAGGATTTCATCGTCTTTGCGCGATGCCGCAGGACTGATGAACCTGAGCCGGAAACAGCGAATCCGCATGGCGGTGTTCTCGAGCTTTTCAGAGCGGACCGCCGGTCACATCGAACTGCTATCCACGCTCTCTCCCAGAGAATGGAGTGGATTGCTCGACTGGCTGGATGTCAGTGGTCTTGCGCTCTATTGGCTGGACCGGCTCGTTCAACTCGGTTTGCACAGTGCGCTGCCCCAAGCGGCAATCGACCGTCTGCAGCGGAACTTGGATGACAATACTGTGCGAACACGCGGCATGATCGACGAGTCCGTCTCCATCCAGCATGATTTCCAAACAGCCAACCTCTCTTACGCCGTGATGAAGGGCATCTCGCTTTCTCCGGTGTCCGTGCCTCGTCCAGAGCTGAGACATCAGTTCGATCTGGACTATCTCATCGAGGAGAAAGATGCACCCGAAGCACGGCGGATTCTCGAACGCAGAGGGTATCGTCTGTATGCCATCAGTGGTAAAAGCTGGGAGTTCAAGATCCATGAGACTCCGCACGTCTCCAGAAAGGACCTTTATAAAGATCTTCCATATCGTGGCGTGGAACTGCATCTGGAATCCGGCGCTCCGGGACAGGATTCAAGACTGGGCCGGGTGATCAAGCGCGAAATGTTCGGCATCGCCATGCCTGTGTTTTCTCCCACGGACCTCTTCCTCAGTCAGGCGCAGCACGCGTTCAAAGATCTATGCAGCGCTTTCGCGCGCGCGTCGCATCTACTTGAATTCTATCGTCATGTTCTTGCTCGTCACGATGACCAGCGTTTCTGGAACGAGCTGCGTATCGCGGCCGAAGGCAATCGGAGAACATGCATAGCCGTCGGCGCAGTTACATATCTGACCGGCGCGATCCTCGATGACTTGGATGATTCCGTCCCTCAGGCGCTCACGGCGTGGACCGTAAAAACTCTTCCTTCTGCAGTGCGGCTGTGGCTGGATCTATATGGCCGACGGGCTGTCGTCGCTGCGCACCCGGGAACCAAACTGCACCTTTTGCTGAAGCAGCAATTGGAAGCGGCGGAAGCGCCGGGAAAGCAGCAATTCAAGAATGTCCTGCTGCCGTCGCGTTTGCCGCCGGCCGTGATTCGCGCTTCGGCAGGTGAGACACTTTGGACGCGAATCGTCCGATATCGCGTGCAAGTCCGTTTTCTCTTATCACGCTTTCGATTTCATATTGTCGAGGGGACCCGCTATGCGACGGAGCTATACCGCTGGCGTCGCCACCTGGATCAACTTGCACGGTGAGCTCTTCCTTGAGACCCGCAGCACTTGCCTTTGACTCGGTGGCGCCCACGTTTGACGCGCGGTTTGGCGCCTGGGCCAGCGTGGCTGCGCAGCGCCGCGCAGTGCGCAGCGCGCTGCTTCAGCGGCTTCCATCCGGCTGCCGTGTACTGGAGATTGGCGGTGGAACGGGAGAAGATGCGGCATTTCTTGCAGAACATGGATTTGATCTGTTGCTGACCGATCCATCGCCGGCGATGGTAAAGCTGGCCGCTCAAAAACTGGCTCGCTTTGGATGTTCAGCCGAGGTCACGGCTGCAGAAGAGTTGGAGAACTTCGCAGAACAGTATCTTGCGGCCGGGAGGCCGCTGTTCGATGCGGCTTTTTCGAATTTTGCGCCGCTAAACTGCGTGGCGGATCTGGAGCCCGTCGCTCGCGGACTTGCGAAACTACTGCGGCCTGGCGGTGTTGCCATGCTGGTTATATTCGGCACATGCAGCCCTGGCGAAATGCTGGTGGAGACTCTCCGCGGCCGGCCGCGCCAGGCGTTCCGGCGCCGCAAACGCGGCTCGGTTCTAGCCATGCTGGCCAAACAGGATTTTCATGTGGTCTATCATCGGCGTTCCGAACTTCTCCGCGCATTTGCCCCGTGGTTTGTGCTCGAAACATGTAAGGGTATAGGGATTGCCGTGCCTCCCAGCGCCGCGGAGCCGTGGATTTCAAATCATCCGCGTCTGCTTGCCGGTATGGAGAAACTTGACCGCGTGCTTGCCCGTCCGCTGGCAATGCTTGGAGACCACGTTCTATACCAGCTTCGGCGTGAAGAGACTTCGAGCCGAAGCGAGCGCGGCGTGCGGTAAACAATGCGACAATGCCGAGACATTCTGAAGACAACTATGCCAAGGCAAGTTCGTAGACTTCGCAGAGGGTGTCTCTGCTTGCAAGCTTACGCCTGCGGGCTGGCGTGAACCTGAGAGAGGACTGGTCTCATTGATCACATTAAAGCAAGTCGCCGATATCAGCTTTCCGACGCGTTGGGCTCACTTCCGTCTGATAGCTTTCGAAGGCAGGCGGAGAATGCAGGATCAGAAAGCCGAATGTGTGGAGAACGCACAGGTTCTTGTGCTCGGCGACATTCATCAGTCCGCTCCGGTGATGCGCATCCATTCGCAATGCACGACCGGAGATGTGTTTCACTCGTTGCGCTGTGATTGTCACGATCAGCTTCATCTGGCGTTGCACATGATCGCGCAGGAGGGAAGAGGGATCTTATTTTATGAGCACCAGGAGGGCCGCGGAATCGGATTGATGGAGAAGCTGCGGGCCTATGCTCTGCAAGACAAGGGACGAGACACCATCGAAGCGAATCTTGAACTGGGACATCCCGTTGATCTTCGCGACTACCAACTTGCCGTGGCCATTTTGCGCTACCTCAAAATTCCCGCCGTGCGCCTGATGACCAATAATCCGCAAAAAATTGCCGCAATGGTTGATGCGGGAATCGATGTGGTCGAACGTATCAGCGCAACGGTGCCGGGCTCTCCCTACTCCGCTCACTATCTTGCCGTGAAGCGCGAGAAGCTTGGCCATTTTTCGGATCGGGTAACGCCATACGCAGCAGTCTCTCCGCACGCAAAAGATGACATTCAGTTGACATTCCCGGGACAAGTGCATGGCTGGAACGGGCTAGGCTGACTGGGTGAAATAGAAGCGCTGCAACCGATCCCATAGGGTGTCGTGCGTCTCTAGAGAGCGGAATCCGGGCAACAGTGCCCACTTGGCATAGTTGTAAGGTGGCTTTTTCTTAATGAAAAAGCCACTTGACGGTCGTGTTGTTGGGTACACCTGCTCGAATTCCGCTATAGCGCCACGGCGATGATCATCGGAGTCGATCTTGGCTGACGTTTTGTTAACCCATTCGTATCATCTTCCCTTCGACCCGAAGCAGCTGCGAAAGATGCAGCCATATGCTCCCATTGGAACGCTGTATGCGGCCACCGCGCTGCGCGATCATGGAATCTCCGTAGCGGTGTTCGACGCCATGCTCGAGCCGCCGGCAGAAAAATTCCTGGTGACGCTCAAGCAGCAGCAGCCAAAGATCGTAGCCGTATATGAGGATGATTTCAACTTCCTGTCCAAGATGTGTCTCACGCGCATGAGGGAAGTCGCTTGGGATATCGCCAGAGCTGCCCGCAAAACAGGTGCAGTTGTGATTGTCCATGGCTCAGACTCTACCGACAATCCTGGCCTGTTTTTAGAAAATGGCTTTGATTATGTGCTTTGCGGAGAGGCAGAAGCTGTCCTGGTGAATCTTTGTGCGTCCATTTTATGCAAAGCCGAGATACCGGATCTCGATGGTCTAGTGCGCATGGACAGCCGGGAGCGCATGATCAGGAGCCCCCAGCGGCTGGCAAAGAACTCCGAATGGTCCACACTTTCTCTTCCCGCACGCGACCTGATCGATCTGGAGCCCTATCGCTCCGCGTGGCTCAATGCTCACGGCTATTTCTCCACCAACATGGTCGCAAGTCGCGGCTGCCCGTTCCGATGCAATTGGTGCGCGAAACCGATCTCGGGCAATCGATTCCATCTGCGGGACGCGTCTGCGGTTGCCGAGGAGATGGCGCTCTTGAAGCACTCCGGAGTCGAGCACATCTGGTTTGGCGACGATGTGTTCGCACTGGATCGTCATTGGGTAAAAGATTTTGCAGCAGCGGTTCGGCTGCGGAACGCCGCACTGCCCTTCAAAATACAATCCCGTGCGGATCTGATGCGCGAGGATACAGTCTGCCATCTCAAGGCCGCCGGATGTACCGAAGTGTGGATGGGCGTCGAATCGGGATCGCAGGCCGTTCTGGACGCCATGGATAAAGGAATCACCCTCGACGCCGTAACCGCTGCACGCGATCTGCTACGGAAAGCAAGAATTCGCGCTTGCTTCTTCTTGCAGTTTGGCTATCCGGGCGAAAGATGGGAAGAGCTTCAGCAGACCATTGCCTTCGTACGACAGGCGCGTCCGGATGATATCGGGGTCTCGGTCTCCTACCCACTGCCGGGCACTGTCTTCTACCAACGTGTTCAGGCGCAACTTGGCGCAAAGCGCAACTGGCATGACAGTGATGATCTTTGCATCATGTTTAAAGGGGCCTATACGACTGACTTCTATCGCGCAGTGCGGGAGGCGCTCCATGCGGAAGTTGACTCGTGGCATCATACGGGCGATCAAGCCGAATCCATCGCCCGCGTCGCCCTGCTATGGAAGATTGTGGATGAACTGGAGCCGGTAAGCCGAGTTGCGGATGCATTTGAGTTTCCCGGGACTACCCATCTTATCACACCCTCTTCAGTTGTTCCAGTCGAGCAATTGGCTTTGCTCAGGAGCACTTAGATGGGGAAACACCGGTGCTCCTCCAATGCGTCGTGCGATCGAGCTGCTGGCGCCGTTGTTCGCTTGAGATGTCCGCGCTGCGAGGCCGACGTCGAGGAGCTGGCATGTTCGCTCTGCGCGTTCCGCATGGAGCTCCAGAACGGGATTATCCATGCGCTGCCTCCGGAGCGGAATGCTCATTATGCGAGATTTATTGAGGAATATGAGCACATTCGCGCGGCAGAAGGACGAGGAAGCCGAAGCGATGACTTCTACCTCGCTCTGCCCTATAAAGACCTGAGCGGACGCAACAGCGAACAATGGAAGATCAGGTCGCGAACCTACGACTGCCTGATCGGGCATGTGCTGAAACCGCTTTTGCATCAAGGCGCTTTGATACTCGATGTCGGCGCGGGCAATTGTTGGCTTAGCTTCCGCCTGGCGCGCCAGGGTTGCATGCCCGTAGCAGTCGATCTGGTTACCAACGAAAACGATGGCTTGGGCGCGTCCACGCATTATCACCAGCATCTATCAGCGCCTATTCCACGATTCCAGGCCGAGGCTGTGCATCTTCCCTTTCAGGATGAGCAGTTTGATGCAATCGTCTTCAATGCCTCATTCCACTACTCTGAAGATTATGCGGCTACAATGCGCGAGGCCTTGCGCTGCCTTGCGCCGCGGGGAATGGTGATTCTCTGCGACACACCCTGGTATGCACGGGAAGAGAGCGGCCAACGCATGATCGCTGAACGGCGTGTCGCATTTCGCCAGCGATTCGGAACCGCATCGGATTCCATGAAAAGCCTCGAATACCTGACAAACGCCCGGCTGCGCCGTCTCGAAGAGGAGCTTTCCGTTTACTGGACCATCCATCGTCCCTGGTATGGGTGGAAATGGGCATTACGCCCCTGGATGGCAAAGCTGCAGGGGCAGCGCGAACCATCCCGCTTCCGGATCTACGTCGCGAGGAAAGATGCATCCTTTTATCGATCCTGCAGATGAAGGAGTCCTGTTTCTCGATGGCGTCCGCTACGCTATTGGACCGCGCGACTCCATACGATGCTCTCTGGAGGTGGCAGGTGGCCGGATGCGGCGCGCCGCGCGTCAACGTTCCGGCCCGCTCGCTCAATCCACCAGCATCGACCTGAGCGGTTTTCTGATCTTGCCGGGGCTCATCAATGCGCACGACCATTTGCAGTTCGCTTTGTTTCCCAGGCTGGGGAATCCACCCTACAGCAGCTACATCGAGTGGGGAGAGGATATTCATGCCGCATTCCCCGAGATCATCGCAAAACAGAAAGAAGTGCCGAAGCGAGTGCGGCTTTGGTGGGGTGGCGTCCGCAACCTGCTCTGCGGAGTTACAACCGTCTGCCACCACGATCCACTGTGGCCAGAGCTGCAGAGCGGGGATTTTCCAGTCAAAGTAGTGCAGCAGTACGGATGGGCTCACTCCTTTGCGCTGGGAGGCGATCTGCGTGCGGCACGCTCTGCTACACCCGACGGAAGCCCCTTCATCGTACATGCGTGTGAAGGAATAGATGACTTGGCGAAGGAGGAACTTCGCGGCCTCGACCAGCTCGGCGTTCTGGATGGGAACACCGTGCTGGTGCATGGCCTGGCGATGGATGATGTGGGCATCGCTTTGATGCGGGAGAGGAGAACTTCGCTTATTGTCTGCCCATCGTCGAATTACTTCCTCTTTGAGAGATTGCCTCATTTAGAGCGCCTTCAAGCGATTGAGAACATCGCATTGGGAAGTGATTCGCCCCTGACCGCAACGGGAGACCTGCTGGATGAGATTCGTTTCGCGATCGACTCTTGCCATCTTCCGCCCGATGCCGCTTACCGCATGGTTACCACGGCTCCGGCGGCGATCTTACGCTTGTCCAATCAAGAACTGTCCGCGGCGGCCGATCTGATTGCGATTCAAGATACAGGCGAGACGATGGCCGACAGGCTGCGCACTCTTTCCATGAGCGATATAGAGTTCGTGATGATAAACGGCAAAGTTCAGCTCGTTTCAGAAGCGGTCCTGGCTCTGCTTCCGAAGACAATGAAGCAGGGTCTTGAGGCCTTGTGGGTCGATGGAACGATACGCTGGCTGCGCGCTCCCGTCGAGGAGCTTTTACGAAGCGCGGAAACGGTGCTTGGTTCCGGTGAGGTGCGGCTGGGAGGCCGTTCGATCAGGCAGCCGAGTAAGACACGCCGAAACGAATTGCCTGTTCCCTGTGCAGAGTGCATCTAATGGCGCATTTTGGCGTGCTTTCCTATAAGGGGACAGGGCATCTGAATCCACTCCTGGCCCTCTCGAGACGATTGTTGTCCCGGGGACACAAGGTGACGTTTTTCCAGCATCCAGACCTGGAGACGCTTGTGCGTAACAACGGTTTCGACTTCCAGCCAATCGATGCGTTTCTTTCCGCGGGCGGCAAACGGCCGCCGGTGAAGACAGGCCGGAACGGGATTCTTGCGCGGATCAGTGATATCCGTTACCGGCTTGATCGCATCACGAAGGAGATGGGGAGGTTCCTGCAGGAGTACCCTCGAGCAATTCGAACTGCAGGAGTGGACGCGCTCATCCTAGGGGAAATCTCTCTGGCCGGCCCGACAGTAGCGGAGTGGCTGCGTGTGCCCTATTTCATTGTGTCCACGTCGATTCCCCATAACTTTGGCTGGGATGCTCCTCGATCGATCCTTTCACCTTCATGGCTGGGGCGCATGGAGAGGGAACTCCTGGAAGTCTCCGTATTGCGCATGAAAGGACCTTTGCGCCGCAATCTGGATCGATATAGAGAATCGCTCGGCCTTGGATCGGTGCGCAGAATCGACAAAACGTTTCCCGCATTGGCACACATCACGCAATGGCCGCAGTGCCTTGAAATTCATCGCTCCAAGTTACCTGCCAATTTCCATTACACCGGACCGTTCGTTGACGAGGGTGCGAGAAGCGTCGTGGAGTTTCCCTGGGAGCGGCTTGACGGCAGGCCGCTGATCTACGCGTCGTTAGGAACAACTCGAAAAGGTGATCCAGCAATCTTTCATCGGATCGCCGATGCTTGCAGGAGACTGAACTTGCAACTGACTATCTCTCTCGGCGGACGGCATGATCCGGCTCTCTTCGCTAGCCTGCCGGGAGATCCAGTGGTAGTCGGAAATGCTCCGCAACTCGATCTGATCAAGCGGGCATCCATCGTGATTACGCATGCTGGGCCGAATACGGCGCTCGAGGCGCTCCTGCACGGAAAGCCCATGCTCGCGCTTCCGATGGTGCTGGATCAACCGGCGGTTGCAACTCGCCTGGCCAGATTCGGAGCGGCTGAGGTGCTTCGGATGCAGGATCGTTCCACGGAAGAGATTAGAGCCGCGTTAGCAAAGATCAGGAACGATTCCCGCTACCGGGAAGCTGCTCAGAAGCTGCAAGGCCAGATAGCACCCCTCCGCGGCGCAGATCACGCGGCAGACATCATCGCAGAGTCATTAACTCCAGATCGATGCAGTTCCAGAACTTCCGGGATTACGAAGGATGCAACTCTGATAACCTACTGATCTCCGCATCGACGATTCTCTTTTGGCCGAAGGATAAATACTTTAGAGTGCCCGCACCAGAAGCTCCAGTTGCTCAATCCCCTCATCCAGAACACAATAATGCAACTCGAACACGGGAACTGCGTTCAGCCTTTCGAGTACCTTCTCGTGCCTGGCGCGTATCTCGCCCGCCGAATAAAGCTCCTGACTCATGCGCTTGGCCGCGCTGCCGTGGGGCAGGCGAATCAAATTTGCCTTGGCTCCAGTGTACCTGTTGAGATACACAACCGAACCTACTTCGACCTCGGTTGCGGTATCAATCGACGGCAATTCACGAACCAAGATCTCGATAGAGGGCTTGCCTTCCATGCGCGGCGTGATCGCGCGGTTTTCGAGCTCCGGAAACAGTGCTTTGGCATGAGGCCGGAAGCGCATGCGATGTGCGTGCCCGATGACCTGAGGCGTCTTCGAAGCATTGATCAGGTAACAGGTGTCGTCCGAGGTATAGGTCCACCCAGCCCGCGCGCATGCATACGAAAGAGTCGATTTTCCGGCGCCTGAATGACCGCAAAGGAGAATGCCTTTTCCTTCCTTACTGACACAGGCGGCGTGGATGTCAGTAACGACTGTGGCGCCTAGCAAAAGATAAACGACTTTTTCCAGGAAGTTGTAGCGAAAGTAAAGTTGGCTCTGCAACGCAGCTTCACTCAGCCAAACGAAGTTGCCCGACGTGCGAAGATCGAGGAGCGCTTGATTATCCGCATTTGCCACAAGCGAATACAGGTGGTTAAACTCACGGCGTGTCGGCTCCGGCGGAAGTTGCGTGTCACTGGTCGTCGTCACTCCAACACGGACCACGAGTCCTGCATCTTCATGCCGTAGTTGCCTGTGGCCGAAGCTTTCATGGGCGGCATCCAGAACCTCAGGGTGATTGGTAAGAATCTCGATGCCAAAACCGAGCGGATAGAACATCCCCCGCAAAGGCAGCTTCACATCGCACAGGAGAGAGTCCTGCGGCCTGACAGCGCCTTCCTGATTACGCTGTTGTGGCTCTGCCGCTTCGATGAACGCGCCACTCATTGCTTCATGCATCATTTCCATGAATTGAGTGCAGCTTCTTCCGGAATCCGGGAATAGTCACGCCGGAGACGTTGCAAAGCACCCCTTCCCCTGCGAGTGAACTGAACTATTGCAGCTTAGCTGAACACGCAAGCGGAAGTGTCATGGAATTGTCGCTGTTCGCAGCCTCTTCGTTCGATCCCTCTCGGCGCTTGCCGCCGCTTTCACGCCGGTCACAGGAGTGACAATCCTTTGACAAAGCAGAGATGGCTGCGGGACATCAGCCGGTTCATGGGTTGCTAACGTGGACATGCTGGTACGGGATGAATGAGGATGAAGGCTTTCCACGCATTTCATGCGAACCGATTGACGCCGGGTGAACTGCGAGCGCACATCCATTCGAAAGGCTATGCGCTCATTCACGATCTGTTGCCCCAGGGTGCGGTCCGCTCCGTATTGGTGGATATCACCCGTCTATTGTCTGCCGCGAACTGGCTGAAACCAGGCATCGATCCGCTGCAACGCATCCCACTGGATGGTGCTGCCTATGGCGACCCCGATCCGATTTTCAAGCAGGTCTATCAACAGATCTTCAATCTCGAGTCCTTTCATTCGTTGCCGCATCATTCATCGCTGCGAAATGTGATGCGGATGCTCGCCGGAGATCAGGTGCTGATTCATCCGAAGCCGATTGGCCGCTTGATCTTCCCCAACTGCGAACGTCTCGTTGTGCACGCACATCAGGACTACGAGTTCATGCGTGGCGACCCCGAGTTCTTCACAGTATGGATACCGTTGCATGACTGCCCTGTGGAGGCAGGACCACTTCGGATTCTTGCCGGCTCCCACCGCTTCGGCTTCCAGAAGCACGCGAGAGAAAACCTGCACGTGCCGGAGATTCCTGCCGACGCGCTTATGGGCGACGAGTGGTTTGGCGGTCCTCTCAGCGCCGGCGATGTGTTGATCTTTCACAGTCTGACGGTTCATGCTGCATCTCCCAATCTGTCGGAGCAAATGCGCATCTCGCTCGACATTCGATTCCAGGACGCGCGCCGCGAGCTGAATCCTTCGAACCTCGTATTTGCCGGCGAGTCAGGGAAATCCTGGGAAAAAACCTATGCGAACTGGCAATCAGATGAATTGAAGTTCTACTGGAAGAACTTTCCTCTCACATTGAATCCATCGAAGGAAAAGTTGGAACAGCTAGCGCAGACGGCCGAATCTCCGTCAGCGCGTGCAAGATACTCCCGCATCGTCAGCCAAATTTCATAACTCCAAGCGGCGCGTCCATTCGATGACGCTCTCTAACCGCGCATTCAAGCGATTTCCCGTGTTGCCGGAGCAACGGAGATAGCGATCTGGCGGCTCCCAAGCCAGGGATGAGTCGCGGTGAGGCGCGCGGTTCCAGGCTTATCGATGGCGCGGATCCATACCGCGCCGAGGCCGCCCACCAGAGGAAAGACGCATTCGCCAATCAGCTCGGCGGGGCCATCGAGATCGAGTTGGATGGGATCATCGGCAAACGGGCGGATGTGTCCGAATCGATCGGTCACGCGAAAGACGGCGCGCGTTGTGTCGGCGCCGTCGGCGATCAGAGCGGTGTCGTCAGAGACGAGAGTGAACTGCGCATCGGCGTCACTGCCGGAGTAGTTTCTAATGGCGACCTGCCGGCCGGCTATATAGCCCTCGACGCGCAGGTCACCCCAGTTGCCATCATCGAGCTTGTCGCCGATGTTAAAGATGAAGGGAGGAAACCGCAGATGCGGATAGGTGGCGCGATCGGGCGCGGCTTCCACGGCAAGCTGACCGTTGACGTAGAGCTTGAGGTGATCGCAGTTCGAGCAGATGACGCACCTGTCCAGGCCTCCGGCCTCGTCGCTTGGGGCCCAGTGAAAGGCGGGTTCGATGACGACTTCTTCCGAAGGATCGCATTGTGACCTATAAAAGCCGGCAGCGGGCTTGGGCTCGCGAAAGATATCGGCTACGCCGTGATAACAGATGCCGTCTCCGGAACCGAAGCCAACATGGGTGTTGTAGTCGAAGGCGCACCAAGCAATGCCGCCTGCATATTGCGGATTTGATGCAATCTGGTCATGCACGCGGGCGTGCCGCAGAGTGTGCTCGATAAGGCGATCGGCGTTATCGATGCTCTTTGTGTCATAGGTGTGACCGACGAATTCAGTATTCAGATAGCGCGGATGATTGGGCGGCTGGAGCGGGAAGCCGAAGTCGTTCATGGTGAAGACATCTTCGAGAAGCTCAGAGTCGCGGAAGGCGCGAATGCCGCCGGTCTGGCGGGTGAGGTCGAGGCTGTGCGCGGCGTTGTTCGTGCGCGTGTAGAAATCATGATCATCGCTGGACTCGTTGATGCGTACGCCCCACAGAATGATCGAAGGATGGTTCCAGTCACGGCGAATCATGCGCGCGACGTTGTCGACGGCGAGGTCCTTCCATGCAGCGTCGCCGATGTGCTGCCAGCCGGGGATTTCCTCAAGGACCAGCAAACCGTATTCATCGCACGCGTCGAGAAAATGGCGCGACTGCGGATAGTGCGAGGTGCGCACGATGTTGCATTTGAATTCGTGGCGCAGGATTTCGGCGTCGCGTCGCTGCACACGGCGCGGCATGGCAGGACCGGCAAAGGGAAAGGTCTGATGACGATTGAGGCCGCGCAGCTTGAGGGTCTTTCCGTTCAGTTGAAAACCTTGCGGAGTGAATTCAGCATGACGAAAGCCGATGCTGCGGCTGTCCTGATCGACGATCACGTTCCCGCGCAGAACGCTCACCTGGACGGAATAGAGCCGGGGATGCTCGACGTCCCAAAGTTCAACTTTTTCGAGCGGCGCGAGCGGAATGGTTTGCACCGATCGCTGCGTTTCTGACGATGGAAGAATGAGATTCTGGATTGCCCGAGCGAGGATTCGCTCGCCATCGCACAGCTCAACGGCCAGCGTGAGCGGCTGCTGCGGAAGCTCCTGGAACTGAACGTGGCAATCGACTTCAAGTTTAGGGTTCCCGGAGAGAACCTCCTGCGGACGGGCAAAAACATTCTCGATAAATGTGGAATCCACAATGCGTAGAGAGACCTCACGATAAATCCCGCCGAAGGTCAGGTAATCAAGTTGATCGCCGAAGGGCGGGATATCGGCCCGCTCTGTCGAATCGACTCGAACAGCGAGGATGTTCTCTCCGGAGAAATCGATATGTGGCGTCAGGTCGAACCCAAAGGGCGTATACCCGCCGCGATATTCGCCCACCAGTGCGCCGTTGATCCAAACAGTGGAGGCAGTCATGACGCCTTCAAAATCCACAAAGACACGGCGGCCGCGCGCCGAGGCCGGAAGCCGGAAACTGCGGCGGTACGCGGAGACAAATTGGTAGGACTTTTCGTCCAGTCCGTGCCAAGGCGCGTGGATTGTGGAATGCGGAACAGTAACGCGTTGCCAGGCCGAGTCGTCGAAGTCCTTGGCTTCAGCTCCGGCAACAAACGCAGGACTGAAACGCCAGTTGCGGTCGATGGGAAGGGTCAGCCGGCCTCGCGTTGGAGACGACGAATCCTCCGGTTGGGAAATGGAAAGTGCATGGAGCGGAAGTGCCGTTGTCGCCAGCAAGGAACCGCTGCTTTTTAGAAAATCCCGGCGCTTCACAGTTCTCCTGAGATGTTCCCCGATGCAATCCATTCGTGATGGAAACTGC
This sequence comes from Acidobacteriaceae bacterium, assembly GCA_030037705.1. GTDB lineage: Bacteria > Acidobacteriota > Terriglobia > Terriglobales > Acidobacteriaceae > Telmatobacter. Next base: position 24,045 of record JASHQE010000323.1, read on the forward strand.
GTTAGCAGTGTACCGCACTGCATGCTGACGGAAGCGGGTAGCTCTCGTAATCGCTGAAAACGCTCTCGGTCCTTGCGGACCGAGGGCTAGAGCAGTTCCCGAATGGGTGTAGTGCGAAAGCACGCCACTCTACACGACTTTCAAAAAGTCAATATTCATTCGGGAGCTGCTCTAGAAGGTGAATCTGGCGCCGCCCTCGATGAAACGGGGCTGGATATTACCGGAACTGCTGATCTGGCCGAAAGCTGCATCGCCAGGATTCGAGTCGGGCTGGCCGTAGCTGGGCGTATTGAAGGCATTGAATGCCTCGAAGCGAAGCTGCAGCTTATAGCGTTCCTGGATGCTGAAGTTTTTGAGCATGGAGAGATTTGCGTTTCTAATGGGCGGCTCCTGAATGAAAAACTTCTGCGTATCGCCAGGAGTGCCATAAGCATTGTTGGTGAAAGCGTTGACGTTGAAGTACTCGTTGATCCAGCGGCTCTTGCCGCCCTGGCGAACCCCATAGGACTGGCCCGGGACGTAGTCGGCGCGGTCCTGGTACTCATTGAAGAAGGAGTTATTGTTGCCCTCGCCGCCGTTCATCGTGAACGGAGGACCGGACATAGCGGTGTAAGTGCCGGAGAACTCCCACCCACCGAGGACTTCGCGCTCGAGCAGGTCGGCGTGGGGCAAATTCGGGATTTTATAGAGAAAATCGGTGACGAAGATGATCGGGTAATTGAGGCTCGACAGTCCGTAGTCGTGGCGGATGGAATAGGGATCGCTGATGCTGGATTCGAAGCTGGGATCGCCCGATCCGCCGACGTCGGTGTCGCGAGACCAGGTGAAGTTGGTATGGAATTGCAGGCCGAACGAAAGATGCTTCTCAAGTCCCGCCTGCAACGCCGAATAACGCGAGGTGGCGCCATCCTGAACCTGGATGATGGAGCCGAAATTGGGGTAGGTGGTGCGGTTGCCATTGTTGGGGTTGGAAGGCGAGCCGAAGTACTGGCCTGGATTTTGGTCGACAGTGGTGGCTTGATGATAGGACTCGGCGCCGACATAGGCGAGGTGCATTGCCCAGTTTTTGCTGAACTGCTGTTCGAGGGAGAGGTTCCAGGTCTGGGTCGTGCCGACCTTGAGATTGAGAGCGAAGACCGCAGGTAGCGCAACCGGCTCAAAGCTGGCGAATGAAACATTGCTGGCCGGAAGCTGCGAGGGCGAGGCGAAGGGCGGCAGCGGACTCACACCGCCGGTGGCAGTGAAACCGCTCCAAGGCGTGTCGAAGTTGATGGGAACTGTGCTTGTGCCGCTAAAGCTGTAGGCGGGCGAGAACGGCGCAGCGTCCCAGACATGATTGTAGAAAGCATCTTCCATGGGCGTGGTGAACATGCCGAAGGCGGCGCGAAGGACGGTCTCAGGATGTACCTGCACGGCTACGCCAAGGCGCGGCTCCCAATAGCCGTACGTCGTAGGCATCACGCCCGGGCCAACGCCCTTATCGCCGACGAAGAGCAAGCCCTGCGGTGCGTTGGGGTAGCGGGTGCTCTGCGCGCCCGGCACGAAAGCGGCAGCGCGGCCATTGGCGATGGTAAGGGGAACATTAGGATCCCAACGGAGGCCCGCGGTAACCGTGAAATTGCGTGCGAGCTTGAACTGATCCTGCGCGTAGTAGCCCTGCAGCCATCCCTGCTCGCTGCCGGCCTCGCCGGCGCCCTGGCTAAACGAAGAGAGATAGCCGAGCAGGAAGTCGGCGAGCGGAAATCCCGTGTATTGGCCGTTGAAGGAGACCTGCGCATTGACTTCGCCGCCCCAGAACTCCGAGCCGTAGCGGTGCATGAGATTCGCCCCAGCGAGAAAAGTGTGCCTGCCCCAGGTCTTGGTCAAGGTATCGGTCAAGATCCAATAGCGGCGGTGCGTGTTGTTGGGGTTTCCGGTAAAGGCATTGAAGCCCAGCCCGCCACCATAGAGGACGTTGCCGTCGAAGGCCGAAAGGCCGCCGATGTAGCACTCGCCCGTAGGATCGGCGACGGCAACGTACTCGGAGAGGCAGACGGGCTGACCGGAGGAATTGTACTCGACCGTGCCGGTGGAGAAATCGTACTCCTGCCAGGAGAGCGTGGCGCTGTTCAGCATAGTGGGGCTGATGGTCCAGACGTGGCCTAAGGCGAGGTTGAGATAGATGCCGTTCTCCCCTTCGACTCCGGCGAGAATGTTACCGACAGTGGCCTCGCCCGGCTGGCCGAAGAGATCATAAAAGCTGCGGGCGAAGAACCGCTGGCTTTTGCTGAGGTCGTAGTCCAGGCGTGTGGTGAGCTCGTTGTAGCTTGACAGCGTAGCGGGGCCGGGCACATTGAGTTGGCCGGTGGAGGCGACCTGGCCGAGAGGGATGGACTTCATGAGCGCGACCGCGCCCTTGCTGAAGAGGCTTGTGCTGACCTGCTGTGGTTTGCCGTTGGAGGTGGTAAAAACGCCGGCGAGCGGACCTTGCAGATCGCTTGAAGGCACGGCGCTGAAGTCGCCGTTGAGCATGGCCTGCGTGGGCGTGAATTGCGTGTTCGAGGAGCTGCTGTTCTTGTCGCGCGTGCCTTGGTAATTGGCGAAGAAGAAGAGCTTGTCGCGCCCCTCAACGACGTGCGGAATGATCACAGGCCCGCCGACGAAGCCGCCGAACTGGTTGTATTTGAGCACATTGATGGTGCCGCTGTTCCAGTAACGAGAGCTGAGAGCGTCGTTGCGGATAAATTCGAAGGCTCCGCCGTGGAACTCGTTGGTGCCGGAGCGGGTTTGGATGCTGACGATGCCCATGGGAGCGAAGCCGTACTGGGCATCAAAGTTGTTGGTAATGACCCGGAACTCCTGCGTCGCATCGGTATTGGGGAACGGAGCCGCAAGCAAGCTGAAGGTATCCATGTTGGCGACGCCGTCAAGCAGATACCAGGCGCTGCCCTGCCGTTGCCCACCGATGGACGCCCCCGATTCGTTATTGAACGAGTTGCTGTTCGTGGGCGTCGAGGCCTGCGAATAGAGTTCGTTGGTCGTGCCCACTGCGAGGCTCACCAGAGCGGAGGGATCGCGGGCATCGAGAGGCAGCTCGGTGACTTCGTCCTGGCTGATGGCTTGGCCCATCTCGGCGGTGGTGCTGTTGATGAGCTCTGCGCCGCCCTCGACGGTGATGGTCTCAGCGGCCGCCCCGACCTTGAGCGCAACCGGCAGCGTGGCGTGCTGTTCCACCGAAAGCTGGATGCCACTCTGGACGAAGCTTGTGTAACCGGAGGAGTTGACGCTGAGCGAATAGATGCCCGGTGGCAACTCGCGGAACACGTAACCACCGGTGTCATCGCTTTGGGCTTGCTTGGTAAGGCCGGTGGCCTGGTTGGTGATGGTCAATTGCGCATGAGGAATCACGCCACCGCTCGCATCCGTTACGGTTCCGGATAGCTGAGCCGACGTGTCCTGTGCGGCTCCGCTGTGCGCCCAAAACAAGAGCAGGAATGCGCTGGTGCATAGCGCCCAAATGTATTTCCGCATGTATTTCCGCATGTTTGCTTTGATCACAATAGCCTCCATTCCAGTGATGCGCGTTGCAAGAACCCGCTCGGCGGCTGCCGGCGGCCTGCGATTTCTCTGGTGATTGAACAACGCAGTCTTCATGGTGTATTCCTCCCGACTCCGCGAGATTTTTCGCCCGTTCTTTCTAAAGCTTGATGACGATCTTCCGCCGGTAAAGCAGCCATACAGGGACGAAACAGACAACTGCAAAAACGACGGAGTACACCAGCGAACCAAACGCCGGGGTAACGATGTATTGAAAGAAACCCTGATAAACGAATTGCTGAATGGACTGCTGGGAATTGATATGAAAGTCTGCAACCGCGGATGAGAGCAGCTCAGAAAATACGTAAGCGACGATGGCATTGGCGCCGAAAGCGAGCCACGGGCTCATCCAGCCACCGCGTCGCCGCCTGATCTCGACGACAAAGTAACAGGTTGCGAGGATCAACACGCTCCATCCGGCCGCGTAGAGCACGTAGGAACTGGTCCAGAGCTTTTTGTTGATAGGAAAGCGGAACGACCAGAGAGCGCCTGCAACAAGCAAGGCGAAACCCGCGATCAACAATCCACGCAGCTTGAGCGTTCCCTGTCTTGTTGAGACAAGCCATTGGCCGGCAATCATGCCGAGCAGCGTGGAGGCGAACGACGGAATGTCGCTTAACAGTCCTTCCGGATCGCGCGTCCCCTCAAAGAGACGATGGGGGAAGATGTGCCGATCCACATACGCCACAAGATTGATGTCGGGATCGAGAAGCGCGAAGTCTTTGCCCGGAATGCCGTGGCCGGGAACCGGCAGCTTGCAGAGGATAACCCAGTAACCGGCAAGACAGAGCAGCGTGAGCAGGAGATAGACGGAGACTTTTCGCGTGAACAGTTGCAGTAAGCTGGCAAAAAGATAACAGATGGCGATGCGCTGCAGGACGCCGTAGATGCGCAGCGTGCCCAGGTGGAACCAGGGAAAACCGTTCACCACGAGACCGAGCAGAAAGAGAATCGCGGTCCGGCGGAAGATGTGGGAAAGAAGTTGCGTATTCGAGGCCTGGCGCGAGCGGCGGGTCTTGAGCGAGAGCACGAGCGAAATGCCCATGACGAAGAGAAAGGTGGGAAAGACCAGGTCGGTCGGTGTGAACCCGTTCCAGGACGAGTGGTTCATCCAGCGGTAAGCGAGCTCGTTCTGGCCATTGTTGTTCACCATGATCATGAAAGCGACGGTGATGCCGCGCATGACATCGATGGAGGCCATTCGCTGCGACGGCGCAGCCTGGACCCCGGCAACCGCGGACTGGCTCAGCATCGGCATTTCTCCCGCTGCACTCATGCTCGGCGGCACTCCTTGAACAGGTCACGCGCGGCGGCAATTGGGCTGTCAATCGGCACGGGCTGGCTTGGACGGTACGGCGCAGAGAGCCAGGTCTGCTGCCAAATGTCGAGCGAAAAGTTTAAGCCGGCGCGGTGACTTTCGAGAAAGGCTGACCAGCGAGCGGCATAGTAGTCGCGCGTGAGGCCGGACCATACGCGTGAGGCGTAGTCGGAGAGCTCGGGCCAACCCCAGGTCGTGATGAGCCTGCGCGCGTTCTCGTCGTAGTAGGCGGCGTGGTCGTCGGCACCTGCCCAGGATCGGGCGGCCTGGGTCCAGGTCTCGAGGCGCCGGTCGGGCCGGACATTGAGCAACGCATCGCAGCGCAGCATCCAGCCAATCGCAGTGCTGGCGCTTTGCCGGGCGCGATCCAGTTGCCTGGCCTCGCCGGCTTCGACGGCGCCCTGCAGCATCCGGTCGATATGTCCTCCCACCGCTTGGGTAACCAGCTCGATGAGATCGTTGCGATAGAGCTCACTGGCCGAGAGATCGTCTGCGCAGGAGAGAAATTGTTCGACGGCGGATTCAAAGACGGCGCCGGAATCGACCGATACGGCCGCGGGGCGCGTTGATGGCTCTCCTTGCCATGCCTGCTTCGTCATCCAGACGTGCGAGCTGTAGGCGGATTCGAGCAACAGCTTCCAGGCCTGCTGCATCGCAGACGGGAAGGCGCCGTAGCGCGATGTGCAGTAGGCCGGTATCCATTTATCCAGATCGATCGGTTCGCTTTGCCAGCCGGCATCCGTCATCAACTCGTAGACAACTTCGTTGTTTTCGATGCCTTCAGGACATATTCCCCACCCGACGAGATTGCCGTGATCCGGACTGTGCAAGGTGGCGGATGGCTCGGCGGCCATAAGGGCCAGATTGCCTTTGATGTTGTTGTTGCCGCCGAAGGTGTGTGCCATGCCGTTAATCCACTGCTTGCCGAAGAAGGCCTTTTGTACCTTCCATTGGCCGGGAGCGTATTTTCCGCTCAGCTTGCTCGTCAGGTCGTTGGCATAATCCACAATGAGCATCCGGTCATTCGGAACCCCGCGCAGCAACGCTGCCACGGACGCGTTATCCCAGAAGGCTGAGTCGTACACGAAGGTCCAGCTCTGCATGACCCAGGTTCCGTTGGGATCTCCGGCACAGATGCTCTCGTACACCGTGCGGCCAAAGCACTCCAGGTCTTCGTAGCGATGGCTCCCTCTCACCGGGACTGCGAGCTCGTTGAAGGTGTCGGCAAGGTAATATTCCACTTCGCCATACTCGGCCTTGTACTCCTCAATGAACTTCTTGCCGATCTGCCGGTAGAGTGCATCTTCGGCGGGATGAAGGATAAAAGTACGTGTGCTGCGCGGGATGGTTTTGAATTCATCGGCAAGCCACAGAAGCGTGAATGTCTGCGCGTCCGGAAAAACTCTCTTGAAGCCCTGTGGGACGAATCCGGCAAAAGCGGGCGCGATAGGCTTCATTCCCAGCGCGCGCATCCGGTCAAGAATTTTGCGCTGCAGTTCGCGCTTGGCCTCGATCCACTCCTGGGGCAAGGGCCCATCAAAGTTGTTGATGTTGCCCATGCGATGCCAGGGAAGATGGCCGGGACCGGTGGAATGATCGTCGATCTCCATCTGCGTGAGCCCCATCGATAGCCAGACACGCTGCCAGATTGCCTCCTGGCCCTCCATCGCCAGCGGCATGTTGATTCCATGCAGGGCCATCCAGTCCAGCTCCTTCTCCCAGCGGGACCAGTCCCAAAACGCCATGGTGTAGCCGAAGGTGCACGGGTTGAGGTACTGCACAAACTTGTAAGGGCAGACGACGCGCTGCAGGTGTTGAGGAGGCAGCGTGGCGGGCAGGTCAAGATTGCTTCCGCTCCAGGCGATCATGGCATGACAGGCGTTACGCAGGTAGCTGTAGGCTCCACGGCAGATGGCTACCGCGCTGCTCCCGCCAACCAAAACACGCCCGTCAACCGCTTCAATCTCGTACACCTCATAGTCTCCTTCGGAGGGAATAGCACGAAGTTGAAACTCAGCGGCACGGCTTCCCAACTGGCGTTCGAGCACGGCCCGGGCCGCATGGACGACTGACTCGGATTCTGATCCGCCAACGTGGCCGCGGTCAGGCGGTGCCGGGGGCGATGGAACCGGCATGGCCGGATGGATGGAGGAGGGCGAGGAATGGACGCCGGTCAATGCCGTACCGACGCCGATACAGGATGCACTAAGAAATTTCCGTCTGGTCCACATGCGCTCTGGCTGATTACAGCGGTTTTCCAGTTGCTGTAAGGCGAAGCCACAATGACTGAGGGGCTTTTTCACCAAGAAAAATCCACTCAGCACCGGGGCCGGAAATGCCGCATAGAAACTGGGAACCGTTCTAAAAGCTGGAGTATGAACACGCAGAACTTGGAGAGACAAGCAATTTCACTGTCGAAACGGCGGATTTCACCGTGAAAGGAATGTTATATGGAAGCAAGTTGCTGATAATGCTTTCGATATGCGGGTGAGCGCGGGGAGGAGTATGAAGAAGTTATTTATTTCCCCGCGTAGAATGAGCAATTTTTCAGAAGATGCGAGAGCGCCGCGAAGTGGAGAGGGACGGCAGGCTCAGGGCCGGATCAGATGATAGGTGAGGACGTGGACTTCAGGAGCATTGCCTCCAACGCTCGTCGTTTCCAGGAGGGCTTCAAAATAAGCCATCCGTTGCGAAGTTGCTCCAATCTGGCGGGCAAAGGAGGTGAATGCGGCGGAGTCGAACGGAAAATCCGACGCCGACTCGGTCCCGGCCATGCCCGTTCCCTCAAAAAGCAGCGCCTCTCCTTCGTCTTCAATACCGGGGAGAAACGCCAGAACCCCATAGCTATGCTGGAAACCGTCGATCGCCCGGTCGCGGTAGATTGCGGCTTCCCCCTTCTGGGGATGTCTGTTTAGGACATATCCTTCTTTGCTCTTCCAGTCATAGTTCACTTCAAAGTTCAATCTTTGGCTGAAGAGGCCGATCCAGGGATTTGCCCCCAGGCCGCCGATGAGGATCACGTTCGCCCCTTTGAGATCGTCGATCCTGAGGCCCCGGGCGTAGTGCGTTTCGACCTGCGCACTGCGAGCGGCCGGCAGCCTTCCCAGCCGCAAGGCCAGATTGAGATCGGCCGTACTTGTATATTGGTGCGCGGCGAACCAGTCCGAGGTAAACGGCAATGCGACCGAGGCGGGCAGATTTCCCTTGTCGAGATAGCTGCCGCTCAGGTACTCGTCCAGCGGGATGGTCGTCTTGGTCTGCTCTTCGAAGAGGACCAGCGCATCATCGGACGGGACGATGAGAACCGGCCTGCCTTCTTTGAAGATCCTTGCCCACAGAATATCGGAAGCCGAAATCTCGCGATGCGTCGCGCGCCAAGCGTACACCACGCCAACCATCAGAAGAACCGCCGCCACAGCTAATGCAATGCTCAGGGAAAGATTTGAACCTATTCGATAGTCCGCCGCTTTTTCATGCGCTGAAGTTGCAAGATGGTCGGGAACGGCAGTGCTTTCCCCCTCCACGCGCGGCTCGTCGATCCGGACAGCACGCTGACTGCGCGGCTCGAAAACGGGGACATAGCCGCCCTTGGGAATGGTGATGATCAGCGCAGTGTTCGGCGCCTCGTGCTCGAAATATTCCTCAAGACGCTGGCGAAGAAGACGAGCCTGCGTCCGGACGATGCTGTCGTCGGATGCACTGTACATAGGCGACCGGGCAAAGACATGAATGCCAATCTGCTGCTCGTTGATTTCCTTGGCATTTCCCTCGATCGTCTGCGTGCATATGTACTTGAGAAACTGCGCCAGCTTGGTAGATTTGGCGAAGGTGCGCGATTCCAAGACAGAGCTCAACAGTGCCTGCCGCTCCTCCGCAGTCTGTGGCGCAGAGTCCGTGGCAAGGTGAGGGTCATGGCGCCGCGTTTGGCCGACTTCAATCACCTTCACGAGTGAAGAAATCATAGCAAAAGCAGCTATCGAAATGGGAGACTGAAACCGCTGCCGGCTCGCATCACTCCCGCAGAAGCATTGGCGCATGATGGATCTGGACAGGGAACTATCCTAAAAGGTATCTCGTATCATGCAGGAGGGAAGCTTTGCCCTCCGGAGGGGGAACTTTTATGTCCGCCGAACTGGCTCAGCCCTCAGCGTTTGCGGCCGATGTCACCAAGACAAGAACATACACTGCTGCGCAGACCACGTCTGTGCCGTGGTACATCTGGGCCGGCGCGCTGGCCGTTACATCCGCGTCGATCGGCGGACAATGGGATGTCGCGTGGCACCGGTCGATAGGGCGCGACACCTTCTGGACCCCCGCACATATGGCAATCTACGCCTGCGGGGTGATCGCTGGGATCGTCGGGCTATACCTTGTGCTTACCGCCATGTTCGGCAGATCTTCGTATGCGGCGCGTCTGCGCGAGGCCTCGGTCAATATCTTCGGGCTGCGCGCTCCACTGGGTGTGTTTCTGGCTGGGTGGGGTGGCGTGGCGATGCTCACCTCCGCGCCATTTGACAACTGGTGGCACAACGCGTACGGCCTCGATGTGAAAATCGTCTCGCCGCCGCACGCGCTGTTAATTGTCGGCATCAGGGCGATCGATCTTGGGATGTTGCTCCTGATGCTCGCGGCGATGAACCGCGCCTCGGATGCGGGAGATGCGAATTTCAAGACCCTCCGGCGGCTGTTTCTTTATCTCGGAGGGCTGCTGCTGGGCGGGCAAATGTTCTTCATTATGGAATATACGTGGGATGTGATGCTGCATCGCGTGACCGCGTACATCTCTCTGGCAATTGCGGTTCCAGTCGTGCTGGCCACGATCTCACAAGCGTCGCGTTTCCGCTGGGCAGCAACCACGATTTCGGCAATCTACGTTGCAAGCCTGATCGGGTTCATTCTGATCTTCCCGCTCTTTCCTGCGCAGCCGAAGCTGGGCCCGGTTTTCTATCCGGTCACGTACCTCGTTCCGCCCAAGTTTCCGATCCTGCTGATTGCACCCGCACTCGCGCTGGATCTCGTCTGGCAGCGAACCAGGAATTGGAGGCTGTGGCAGATTGCGTTGGTATCCGGAGTCATTTTTGTTGTGGTGATCTTCGCGGTGGAGTGGCCGTTTGCGAAGTTTCTCATGTCCCATGCGAGTGAAAACCGTTTCTTCGGGACAATCTACTTCGACTATAATTCGAGGCCGCAAGGCTATGATCGGATGCGGCGGTTCTTCCAGCCAGATTCAGGAATGACGTTGTGGCTGGGGTTGTTGCGGGCTTCCCTGTATGCGTCCATCTCGACGTGGTTGGGCTTGGTCTTTGGCCGCTGGATGCGCGGAGTGCAGCGATGATCCGATCAAGATGGAAGATGCTGTTCTGCATGCTCGCTGTGGCTCTGCTCTGCGCGAGGAGCGCATATGCGCACGTCGGCAACAAGGACATCTACCAGACCGTTGCAGTAGGGCCATACAAGCTCTTTGTCACGGTTCGGGTGCCGCTGGTAATTCCAGGTGTAGCTACGGTGGAAGTGCGGTCGAGCGGAGCTCCGATCCGCAGCATGACTGTTACGCCGCTGCCGTTGACCGGAGAGGCTTCGAAGCATCCACCGACGCCGGATGCGATGAAGGCTTCGAGCAGCGATCCAGCGTTCTTCACAGGTTCGCTTTGGATCATGGCCGCGGGGTCGTGGCAGGTGCGCTTTTCTATGGAAGGAGCGGGCGGTGCGGCCACAGCCGGTGTTCCAGTGCCGGCGGTTCCAACCAGGATACTGCGCATGCAGCGGCCCATGGGCGTGATGCTGGCCCTGCTCGGGTGCACCCTTGTTCTGGGCATCGTGGGAATTGTGATGGCAGCGGTGCGTGAGGCGCGGCTGGTTCCTGGAGCGATACCCGGGCCGGCGCCGCGCCGGCGGGCGCTGCTTGCCGGTGCGGCAGCTTTCGTTGTGTGCGCGGTTACGGTCTGGCTCGGCGGCAAATGGTGGAACGTCGAGGCTGCGGATTATGCGGCGGAGATGCATCACAACTCTGAGATGCGGGCGAGCCTGGATGGAGATCATCTGGACCTCTTGATAGGCGATCCCGATCCGGCGGCCAAGGAAGGTTGGAAAGCGATCGAGAATTCAGACCTATTGATGGATCACGGCCATCTGATGCATCTTTACGCGATCCGCTGGCCGGAGATGGATGCAGTGTTCCACCTGCATCCGGTGCCGGACGGCAAGCGTGGATTCAATGAAACGCTTCCTGCGATGCCCGCGGGTACGTATCATCTATATGCGGATGTGGTCTTCCGCAGCGGATTTCCGGAGACAGAGACGGCGACACTTGCCGTTCCGGCGGGAATGACAGGCGCGGCCCTTGGAAACGAGGATGCCAGCGCCACGCCGCAACCGCTCTCGGCCGGGGAACTCGGCCCTCGTTACAGGCTTCCCGACGGATACGTGATGGTATGGGACCAGTCGGCGGTTCTGACCGCGAATATGCCGTACAACCTCGTCTTCCACCTGCTGGATCCGCAGGGCAAGCCGGCTGCGGACATGCAGCCCTATCTGGGCATGGCAGGACATGCGGCGTTCGTAAAGACCGACGGGACGGCCTTCGCGCACACGCATCCGGATGGCTCGGCTGCGATGCCTGCGGTGATGTTGGCGAACGAGAGCTCGGGCTCGTCAACAAATGAGATGGCGAACGGGATGGCAGGTGAGATGAACGGCATGGCGGACATGAATGCGATGAATATGAGCACGGAGCCGGTTTCACCTACGGTGTCCTTCCCCTATGGGTTCCCGTCTGCCGGAAAGTATCGCGTCTTTATCCAGATGAAGCACGGAAGCACGGTCGAGACCGGGGTCTTCGACGCAAACGTGCAGTAGCTAGGGTGTGATTGCGTTCACTGACAATGAACAGTTGAAGCAAGTGAAAATTCCACCTGTTCCACCTGCGGCGATGGGTACTCTCCAGCTATCACTTCCGTCAGCGTTTCTCCAGTTACTACCTTGGTGAGAGACTCTATAACACTGATTCTGCATAGAGTTATATGCAAGTGTTATTTACCCGGCCTTCCGCCTGGCCCATATTGGTACGCAGATAGGTGGTCAAGGGCTGGGCGTAAAGACGTAAGAGGAGAGACTCAGTTCCTGTTTATCCGCCCGCGAGAGTTGCAGCAGGTATTGCGAAAAGTTCCCCGTCTGTTAGAACGAATGACCCATTCTGTCGATAAGGAGGGCTAGAGCAGTTCCCGGATTGGTCTAGTGCAAAAGCACGCCCGCAAGTGGCGTCCGCCGCGGCGGACGCTACCCTATTCGACTTTCAAAGAGTCAACATTCATTCGGGATCTGCTCTAAGGGGAAGTGAATGACGCAGCAACGCTATTTTCACGATGCAACGGCCCCCGCAGTGCAACATAGCGTGGAAGCTGGGAAGCATTGTGCCTACAATCGGAGCCGGGAGCGATTCCTGAGCGCAGATGTAGACGCTGCCGATTTCTCTGGTCCTAGCCTTGATACCCGTTTACCTGCGCTTACACCCACCTCGGGCGCGGGTCTATGGCTAATTCCATTTCGGGGTATTTCACCCACAAGCGTGCGGATTCCGGTCGATCTGATCTATCTCGATCGCAACTGCGCCGTGATCGAGACAGTCGAATCCTTCCCGATTGCCCGTGCTTCTGCTTCGAGTCCGGCTTCTGCAAGTGTCCTTGTCCTTCCGGCGAACTCGATCCGTTCCACCGAGACCCAGTGCGGCGATCAACTGATTCTTTGCGCCCCGGACGAGATGAAAAGGGTCTTGCAGCGGCTGGCCGGTGCAAACGCGGATGGCGCTCCTGAACAATCCGCCAAGGATTGGGTAGTTCGCGGCGGCAGCACCGGCCGTCTCTTGCAATGGGAAGACCGTAATAAAGCCAAGAACCCCACGGAAGAGACTCCTGTTGATTCTCGCGCAGATGAGAACCTTCCCGGCGAACTGGCAGTTACCGCCCTCGAACCGCAAATGACGCCCGCTGCTGAACCGGTGCAGCAGAACATCAAGCCTGCGAAGAGCTGGTTGCGGCGCCTGCTATCCCCGGATCCGCCTCAACCCAGGAAATCTCAACGGGAATCCCTACCCGGGCTCTCTGCTTATTTCTTCACCGGCGGCACCCCGGTAGCGCATGGCGTCCGCGACATCAGTCTGACTGGAATGTACGTGTTCACCAGCGAACGCTGGTACCTCGGCACCATGGTCAGAATGACGCTTACGGACCGCCTCGAACCAACCGCCGAGCGCTCGATTACCTTGAATGCGTCTGTCATCCGCTGGGGCAATGACGGCGTGGGCTTGAAGTTTATCTTCCAAAGCACCAAAGATCGGCGTCAGCGGCAGTCGGATGGTTTGCCCGTAGGCGTGGATCAAACAGACATCGAACGCTTTCTGCAGCGGCTCCGCACCACTAAAAATTAGAGCTGAATCTGAGCAACGATGCTCAGTGCATGGCAGACGCGTATCTTCTTTGCACAGGTTAGGAGCTTCACACCGCGAGCTGCTCGGTATAGACGGCCATGCCAACCACAGCGTCGGCGCCGAGCGCGTCCAGCCTGTCAATCTCCTGTTGGCTGCGAATGCCGCCCGCAACGATAAGCTGACGTTGTGTAAGCTTGCGCAGGCGTGCAGCGGTCTCGATGGGAAAGCCGCGCAGCAGGCCCTCGCCATCGACATGCGTATAGAGAAACGCAGCCGCATAGGGCTCAAGCTGAGGGATTGCATCGTCCGGCGTTAGTTCGACCTGCGCTTTCCAGCCCTTTACGGCAATGCGGCCGTTTTTCGTGTCGATGCCGGCGACGATGCGCCGTATTCCGACAACTGCCGCCAGCTCTGCAGCGAAGGTGGTGTTGACGGCTCCTTCTGCGGAGAAAAGCGCGGAACCAAGGATGACCCGTTGCGCTCCAGCATCAAGGACTTGTTGGGCGCGCTCGATCGTGTGGATGCCGCCGCCCGCCTGGCAGGGCAGGCGCTTCGCAATCTGCGCAACGAGCGCGGAGTTATCGCCCTGGCGCATCGCGGCGTCCAGATCAATGAGTTGCACGAGGGGATATTTGGAGAACTTTTCGATCCAGTATTCAAAATCATCAAAGGCAAGGCGGAGTTTTTCCCCCTGCACAAGTTGGACGATGCGGCCGCCCAGCAGATCAATCGAAGGAATCAGCATGGAAGCCTCACGGGAACACCCGCTGCCGCGAGCTCTTCCTTGAGCAAGCGTGCGCTCGATACACCGAAGTGAAAGATGCTGGCTGCAAGCGCGGCATCGGCTTTCCCGCGCGCAAAGACATCGGCAAAATGGCCGACAGTGCCTGCACCGCCCGATGCGATGACAGGAATGCTCACGGCTTCGCTGACTGCCGCGGTAAGCTCGCAGTCAAAGCCGGCGCGCGTGCCGTCCGCATCCATTGAAGTGAGAAGAATTTCGCCGGCGCCGCGCTGTTCGGCCTCGTGCGCCCACTCGACGGCTCGGCGGCCCGTGGGTTTGCGCCCGCCCTGCACAAAGACCTCTGCATCGCGCACGGGATCAGCGGCAGCGGGATCGCGGCGCGCGTCGATGGCGACCACGACAGCCTGCGCGCCGAAGCTGCGACCGATGGCGCTGATGAGCATGGGATCGGCGAGTGCGGCAGAGTTCACGCTGATCTTGTCGGCGCCGGCTTCGAAGACCTGTTCGGCATCGCGCGCAGTGCGGATGCCGCCACCGACCGTGAAGGGAACAAACAGCTCGCGTGCGGTGCGCCGCACGGTATCGAGCAGCGTCTGGCGGCCTTCATGCGTAGCGGTGATGTCGAGCAGAACGATCTCATCCGCGCCTTCACGGGCGTGGCGCGCGGCCTGCGTCGCTGGATCGCCGGCGTCCACCAGATCGACGAACTGTACTCCCTTGACGACGCGGCCGGCATGCACGTCAAGGCAGGCGATGATGCGCTTGGTCAGCATGAGATCTCCAGAAAATTGCGCAGAATTTTCAAGCCGGTATCACCGGATTTTTCGGGATGGAACTGCACGCCCATGACATTGCCGCGCTCGACCGCCGCAGCAAAGGGCTCAATGTAATGCGTGGTGGCTGTCGTATCGGTGGTAACAGGGCCTTTGTAGGAATGTGTGAAATAGACAAATTCGCCCGGCTCGACGCCAGCGAGCAAACGAGAACCATTGCGCAAGGCAAGCGAGTTCCAGCCGACGTGCGGTATTTTTTCCGTGCTCTCGGAGAAGCGCGTGCATTGTCCGTCAAAGTGGCCGAGACCCGGCTGACCGGGTGCTTCCGTCGAACCTGAGTAGAGCCACTGCATTCCCACGCAGACGCCGAGGAAGGGAACTCCGCGTGCGATAGCGGCGCGGATCGCGGATGTAAGACCGGCAGAATCGAGACGTTGTGTTGCCGCGAAGTGGCCCACGCCGGGCAGCACGATGCGCTCCGCTGATTCGATGAGTGCGAGATTGCCGTCCGATACGACGGCCTCTGCGCCGAGATGGCGCAGCGTCTTGAGCACGGAGGTGAGATTGCCGGCTTTGTAGTCGATGACGGTAACGCGCATCACAACAGTCCCTTCGTGGAAGGCAACATTTCACCGAGTTGCCTGTCGCGGGAGCAGGCCACGCGCAGAGCACGGGCAAAGGCCTTGAAGATGGCCTCGATCTTGTGATGATTCGAACGGCCATACATGGTCTTCACATGTACGTTGGCTCGCGCACCGCGAGCGAAGCCTTCGAAGAAATCGGCGACCAATTCGGTTTGCAGATCGCCGACTAATCGCGTGCGGAGCTTTGCGTCGACGGCGAATGCGGCGCGGCCGCTCATGTCCACGGCGGCGATGGCGAGCGTTTCGTCCATCGGCATCACGAAGTAGCCGGCGCGGAGAATACCACGCTTGTCGCCAAGGGCACGGTCAAAAGCCTCACCCAGTGCGATGCCCACATCTTCCACGGTGTGATGCTGATCTACATCGAGGTCGCCATCGCATTTAAGCTCAAGGTCGAAGGCGCCGTGACGCGTGAAGAGCTCGAGCATGTGATCGAAGAAGCGGATACCGGTAGAAATTTTGTAGCGCCCCTGACCTTCGATCGTAAGCGCGAGGTCGATACGGGTCTCGGCCGTATGCCGCGCAACAGTTGCGGTGCGCTTGTTTGTCGGGGCCGCGCTTGGCTTTTTCCGTCTTCCTGTCATCGTCTCTCATTCCTTGCGCGCAGTGCGGCCAGTGCTTCATGGAGGGCGATAGCTGCATTCTGCATCTGTTCGCGTGTGCCGATGGTGATGCGTACACGGCCATCGCAACCGGGATCATTAGAGCGGTCTCGGACCAGGACGCCCGCTTCGCGCATGAGGCGCACAAATTCAGCGTGCTGCGGGCCGATCTCAACCAAGATGAAATTGGCGCGGCTTGGCCAGCAGCGCACCTTCGCTGCGTCGAGCGCGCCTTCGAATTCGCCGCGCGCGGCCAGCACTTCCATTACATAGCGATCGAGATAGGCTTTGTCTTCAAGCGCGGCAGGCAGGCAGGCAAGCGCAATCGCGTTCACGCTATACGGCGAAAGAACGCGGCGCACCCAGCGCATGAGTTCCACCGGGCCGGCGAGTATGCCGAGGCGCAGCCCGGCGAGGCCGTAAGCTTTCGAGAAAGTACGCGCGACAACGAGATTGGGCAACACGCCCACTAGATCGAGGACCGTTTCGCCGTGAAAGTGGAAGTACGCCTCATCGACGAACAGCACGGCGTGAGATGCCCGGCGCGCAAGCTCAAGAAGCTGCGCGCGTGTGGCGATGGAGCCCGACGGGCTGTTGGGATTGGCGATTGCGATGATCTTGGTGCGCGGGGTAATGGCTGCGAGCAAACGCTCGAAGGGAAATGCAAGATCATCTGCGGCCTGAATCGTAACGGCACGCGCGTCGGTTGCCGATGCGTAGACCTCGTACATAGTGTACGTAGGCACGGGCAGCAGCAATTCGTCGCCGGATTCGAGAAATGTTTCGAACAAGACATGGATCGCTTCATCGACGCCGTTCGTGAGCGCGACCTGTTTGGCAGCGAGGCCGAGATGCGCAGCGACGGTCGCCTCGACCGGCCCGCGCTCAGGATAACGCGTAAGCGCGCCCGCGGAGATTTGGGCCAGGACCTCGCGCACTTTAGGCGAACAAGCGAGCGTGTTCTCGTTAAAATCGAGGCGCAGTGCGTCGCGGTTGCCCAGCGGAGGATGATACTCCTTCATCGCCTGAACGCATGTGCGAGGTGCGGGACTAAGAGTTGCAGTAGCTTCAGCCACGGGACCTCCTTGTATTCAATCGCGCGTGAATGGCTTCCGCGTGGCCTGTCAGGCCTTCAGCTTGGGCCAGAAGTGCAGCCTTAAGGCCGAGAGCACGCACACCTTGCTGTGTATATTGCTGCACTGTGATGAGCTTGACGAAGTCATTGACGCTCAATCCGCCGCGCACGCGCGCCATACCGCCGGTAGGCAACGTGTGGTTTGGGCCGGAGATGTAATCGCCCATGGGCTGTGCAGACCAGCGGCCAATGAAGACCGAGCCGGCATTTGTAACCCATGCGAGATCGCTCGGTGTGTCGATGGTAAGATGCTCGGGCGCGATGCGGTTCGTGATCGTGCGTGCTTCCGCAGAGCTAGACGTGATAATCACAATGCCATTGCGATTCAAGGCCTCGCGCGCCGTGACGTTGTTGCGGCTGCGCTGCTTTGCTTCCGCAATGACTTCTTGAGCGAGATCTTCCCGGGTGGTGATGAAGAT
Organism: Acidobacteriaceae bacterium; assembly: GCA_030037705.1. GTDB lineage: Bacteria > Acidobacteriota > Terriglobia > Terriglobales > Acidobacteriaceae > Telmatobacter. Next base: position 41,679 of record JASHQE010000323.1, read on the forward strand.
GGCGAGAGCTTCAGGATCGTGCTCAGCCTGGGCCACGAGATCAGAGGCGATGTCGGATGCAGTTCCCCGGTCGCTGGTGATCACAATCTCTGTAGGTCCGGCGAGCATGTCAATTGCGCAATCGAAGGCAACGAGGCGCTTGGCCGCAGTGACGTAGAGATTACCAGGGCCGGTAATCTTATCGACCCGCCGAATGGATTCCACACCGTAAGTAAGTGCAGCAATGGCATGTGCTCCGCCGAGGCGATAGAACTCGCTGACGCCGAGGAGATGCGCTGCCGCCAAAGTTGCAGCCGCGGGTTTAGGAGACACGATGACGATGCGTTCGACGCCTGCCACCTGCGCGGGGATGGCGGTCATGAGCAATGTGGAAGGCAGGGGATGACGGCCGCTGGGCACGTAACAACCGATTGAGCCGAGCGGCCGCACGAGTTGGCCGGTCGTGAGGCCGGGAAACGACGAATCATTCCATGACGAGGGAAGCTGGCGCTTGGCAAATTTACGAATCTGCGCGGCGGCGGTAGAAAGAGCGTCGCGCAGCGTGGGATCGAGCGACTTCCACGCTGCGGCCATCTCCTCTTTCGTCACGCGCAACGCATCGGGACTGGCGAGACCATCGAATTGTATGGCGTAACGGAGCAGCGCACGGTCGCCGCGCTTGCGCACATCGGCAACGATGCGACGGACAGCAGGCAGCACGGAATCAAGTGCTGCGCCACCGCGCCGTTCGAGCGCGGCGAGCACAGCAGTGGCGGATTGTTTGCCTCGTCCCTGGGTGCGGATGAGCTTCATCATGGTTTCCGTTACAGCACAACCTTATTGAGCGGGTATTCGACAATGCCAGTTGCGTTCGCCGCTTTCAGGCGCGGAATCACATCGCGCGCCATGCCCTCCTCAACGATTGTATTGACCGCAACCCACTCCGAGTTGCTCAGTTGCGAAATTGTCGGCGAGTTGAGCGCAGGCAGTACGGCGAGCACAGCATCGAGATCGGCGCGCTTCACATTGAGCATGAGTCCCACCTGTGATTGCGCGTCAATTGCGCCACGCAGCATGACAGCTATCTGGTCGAGCTTCTTTTTTTTCCATGGATCGGCAAGCGCCGCGTTGCCGGCTATTAGATGTGTCTCGCTCTCCATCACAGTGTCAATGATTTTGAGGTGATTTGCCCTGAGCGAA
>JASHQE010000324.1 GCA_030037705.1 Acidobacteriaceae bacterium
TTTGGAGCCTATCACGGCAAGACATTTGTCGATCCAGGCGTAAGCGGATTCAAGTTAGACGAGTGCGACAACTCCGATTTCACGGGAGGCTGGTCGTTTCCGGAGTGCAGTGCGTTTCCCTCGGGTGTGGACGGAGAGCAGATGCACAATGTCTTCGGCCTGCGCTACCAGATGGCAATCTGGGATGCGTTTCGAAGCCGAAATCAAGCAACCTATGGTCTTGTCCGCTCCAGCGGCGCACTGGCTGCGCCTTACCCGTTTGTACTCTACAGTGATCTCTACGATCACCGCCAGTACATTCGAGCGCTGGTGAACTCTGGATTCAGTGGGCTCCTCTGGTGCCCGGAGGTTCGGCAGGCTTCGAGCGAAGAAGACCTCATCCGCCGCTTGCAAAGTGCCGTATTCTCTCCGCTCGCTCAGGTGGATTGCTGGTATATGAAGAATCCTCCGTGGAAGCAGATCGATCGCGCCAAAAACAATGCCGGCCAATTCCTTGAAGATTGGGAAGAGTTAGAAGCTCGCTGTCGCGAGATTGTTGGCTGGAGAATGCAACTTGTGCCGTACTTGCAATCAGCTTTCCAGCGCTATGAAGAATTTGGCACTCCTCCGTTTCGCGCACTTGCGCTGGATGCGCCCAACGACGAACGCCTTTCTATGATCGACGATCAGTACATGATGGGAGATCGCATGATGGTTGCGCCGCTTTTTGCGGGTGAGCCCGATCGCAAGGTGGTGTTTCCTCAAGGAGGATGGCACGATTTCTGGACGGGCGCTCCAATCGCCGGTGGCACGGAATTATCCATTCCGGCGTCGACGGAACATATACCCGTCTATGTAAAAACCGGCAGTATGATTCCATGGGCGGACGTAGGGCAATTCGCAGGTGCTGCCGAAACACGCCGCATCACGGTACGCGTGTACGGAAACGGCTCAATTCCGTTTGCTCTTGACGGCGACCAACAGGCTCTGCATTTGAAGTGGAATCAAGGACAGGGAAGTGCGGACGGCACAAAAGGCTATGCGGTGCACACGTGGCAAAAGATCGGATGATCCCGGAATGCACCTGTCCCGGAATGTACCTGCGGAATGCACCTGGATTGACCGATTCGCAACGATTTCCATACAATAAACAGAAGATGCAGGTATCGCGCACATGTTGTTGCTGTTGTTGCTCCTCGCTGGCTTGTCCTGTCGAGTTGAGCACCCGGGCGCGAATGCAGTTCTGCTTCTAAATCTTCGCTCATCTCAAACAGATTCTGACAAGCTTTTGCGGGGCCGGTGGGAGTCTCGGCCCTCTTGTGCAGGCGCGGCTGGTTGCTGATGCAGAAAATTGCAGCTCGGATTACGCAAAGGAAAGAGGAGATGATGGTGGCATTCCATGCGAACTGAATGCGGTGAAATCGAGTTGGGTTCCTCGTTGGAGAGCCGGATCGGCAACACGCCGCTCATTCGCTTGGATCGCGTGGTCCGCACGCTTCCCGGGATCACGCTGCTGGCCAAGGCCGAGTGGCACAATCCGGGCGGAAGCGTGAAAGACCGCGCCGCGGCAGCGATGGTCCGGGAAGCAGTTGCTGAAGGCAGGCTCGGCCCCGGCAAGACGCTGCTCGATGCCACCAGCGGCAATACGGGAATCGCGCTAGCCATGTTGGGCGCCGCAAAGGGATTTCCCGTGCTGCTGGCGATGCCTTCGAATGTGTCGCCGGAACGGAAACGGATTTTGCGGGCCTATGGGGCGCAGGTGGAGTGGACCAGACCGGAGGAAAGTTCTGATGGCGCCATTCGGCGCGCGCGCGAACTCGCCGCAAACGATCCCAAACGGTTCTGTTATCTGGATCAATACTCAAACCAGGCAAATTGGCGCGCTCACTACGAGACGACCGGACCGGAGATTTGGAGTCAGAGCGATGGGCGTGTGACGCACTTTGTCGCCGGCCTGGGAACCAGCGGCACATTCATGGGAACTACGCGAAAGCTCAAGGAACTGAATCCGGAGATCCGGGCAATTAGCATGCAGCCTGATTCGCCATTTCATGGTCTCGAAGGTCTCAAGCACATGGCTACATCGATCGTGCCCAAAATTTACGACCCGGATCTTGCCGACCGCGCTCTTGAATTGGAGACCGAAGCCGCCTACGCAATGGCCAAGCAGCTCGCGCGTGAAGAGGGACTGCTCGTGGGCATCTCGGCGGCGGCGGCTGTAGCAGCCAGTGTGCGGATTGCCCGCGAGGAGTCCGCGGCAGGCCGGAGCGCCGTGATTGTTACGGTGCTGCCCGACTCCGCGGACAAGTATCTGAGCGAGCGGTTCTGGGAGGAAGCATGAGCGTACTGCGCATAGCCAAACCGGTCTACGATGCGCTGCGCGCGCATGGCGAGGAGACGTATCCGCACGAGTGCTGCGGCGCGCTCCTGGGACGCGCCGGCAAAGACGGCTGGCAAATCGAGGCTGCGATCAGGGCCGGCAACACGCGCACGGATTCGGCGCACAATCGTTATCACATTGCGCCATCGGAGCTGGTCAAGATTGAGCGCGAGGCGCGGGCCAGCGGATTGAGCATCGCCGGTTTCTATCACTCGCACCCCGACCATCCGGCGCAGTGGTCGACAACGGATTTTGCCGAGGCGCACTGGCTGGGTTGCTCCTATGTCATTACTGCCGTGGCACA